>CASBQC010000388.1 GCA_949127805.1 Nostocales cyanobacterium PMM_0081 | reverse complement strand
TATTATAGTAGCTCGTAAATTAAACTTTGCGAGAGTAAAAACTATAGATTTTTCTGACGTTAGAGGTGATGTTTTAGCAGGGATGACTGTAGCATTAGCATTGATTCCAGAATCTCTGGCTTTTGCTGCTATAGCTAAAGTTGAGCCAATGGTAGCTTTATATACTTCTTTTTGCATAGCCATCGTTATTTCCGTGTTTGGTGGAAGACCGGCAATGATTTCCGCTGCAACTGGTTCGATGGCATTACTAATGACATCATTAGTAGAAAAATATGGAGTTGAGTATTTATTTGCAGCCACCATTCTAACTGGGATAGTTCAATTTCTGATGGGAGTCGGGAAATTAAGCAGATTTTTTAGCTTTATTCCTCAATCGGTTGTGGCAGGTTTTGTGAATGCTTTAGGGGTGTTAATTTTCGTAGCTCAAGTTAAACAATTTGCTGGACAACCTTGGCAAATGTATTTGATGGTAGCAGCTACATTAGCGATAGTTTATCTTTTCCCTCGTATTACCAAAATTGTACCATCACCATTAGTTGCCATTGTAATTATGACAATCGTGGCAATAACTACAAAAGTCAATCTTAGGAGAGTCGGAGATATTGGGAATATTACAGGTACGCTGCCATCGTTTCATTTGCCGCATATTGACTTTTCTTTAGAAAGCTTTTGGATTATTTTGCCTTACTCATTAACGCTCTCGATTGTCGGTCTTTTAGAATCGTTATTAACCGCAGATTTACTCAATGAGCTAACACAAACTAAGAGTTCTAAAAATCGAGAAGTGAAAGGTCAAGGTATTGCCAACATCGTCACAGGCTTTTTTGGTGGAATGGCTGGTTGTGGGATGGTTGGGCAATCAATTATTAATATTAGGTCTGGAGGTAAAGGGCGTTTATCAACTTTTGTATCTGGGGCTTTTTTATTAACTTTAATCTTTGTTTTCCGAGATATAGTCAAGCAGATACCGATGGCAGTATTAATTGGTATCATGATTATGGTGGCTTTTGAAACCTTTAGTTGGAAATCATTACAAGAGTTAAGAAAAATGCCCCTGACTGATGCAATTGTGATGCCTGTAACGGTGGCGATCGCTCTCTTGACTAATGACCTTGCTAAAGGTGTTTTAGTAGGTGTAATTATTAGTACTTTTATTTTCGTTTGGAAAGCAGCCCAAATCAAAGTAGTTAAATCCTTCGATGCTTTGGGTGCGAAAATATATACAATATCGGGACAACTTTTCTTCGGTTCAATTACCAGCTTTGTTGAGTTCTTTAACTATACTGAAGACCCGGAAAAAGTTATTATTGACCTTCATCATGCTCATGTGTGGGATCATGCCGCTGAAACTGCAATTTTTCAGGTTGTTGCTCGATATGAAAAATTAGATAAACATGTGATTATTGTTGGTATGAATCAAGAAAGTCAGTCATCTGAAGGATGAAATCTCAAGGACGAACATTGATAATATAGACTCATTTTGTGCCAAGGCACTTCAAGTTAAGTGTCAGACGGTGAATCAGGCAGCGCGATCGCACCCAAGCCAGTCGCATTTCTACCCGGCAAACATTATGCTGGATAAAGAAGTAGACCGCAAACACTTTATCCAAACACAGCAACAAACTATCGAGCGTCTAGGCAAATTAGGGATAATTTGAGATTGGGTAATGACTCTTGACTCTTGACTCTTGACTCTTGACTAATGACTCTTGACTAATGAGTAAACCAATTGAAGTTCGCAACCCCCGAACCGGAAAGTATGACTACGTGATTATACCGCCACCAATAAAGCTTCTATCACAACAATGTAGCCGTCTGCGGAGGGCACAAAAAATCTGGCTGCAAATTGGTTTACAAGGACGAATTGAAACCTTACAGCAGTGGAAACAAGCGATATTATCTAAGCGTGACAAACTCACGGAGGCTTTAGTTGCTGATACGGGCAGATTATCAATCTCGGTGATGGAAATTGACTCATTCCTTTCTAGCATCGATCGCTGGTGTGGATTAGCGCCAAAATTACTGCAAGACTTTGAAAAAGGTACAGCAATACCTTTTATCCAACTGCAACAAACAGCGGTTCCTTATAGTTTAGTTGGGGTGATTAGCCCTTGGAATTTTCCCTTATTGCTGTCTACGATTGATACCATTCCGGCATTGCTAGCGGGTTGTGCTGTCATCGTCAAACCCAGTGAAATTACTCCCCGCTTCATGGCACCTCTGTTAGCGACACTTAGCACTGTTCCTAAATTGCGCGACATATTAACTTTTATTGAGGGTGCAGGGGAAACTGGAGCCGAATTAATTGAGAATGTGGATGTGGTGTGCTTTACCGGCAGTGTAGCCACCGGACGAGAAGTTGCTTTATCCGCAGCGAGACAGTTTATTCCCGCTTTTTTGGAATTAGGAGGAAAAGACCCGGCGATCGTCTTAGAATCAGCCGATATAGAATTAGCAACATCAGCAATTTTGTGGGGTTCAGTCGTCAACAGCGGACAGTCTTGCTTGTCGATTGAGAGAATTTACGTAGCTGAATCAATTTTTGATAAGTTTTACCATCAACTTGTAACTAAAGCCTATCGCCTGCGGCTGGCTCATCCTAAAATTGAAGATGGCGAAATCGGTCCGATTATTACCGAAAGACAAGCAGCGATTATTAAAGACCATTTGCAAGATGCAGTGTCTAAGAAAGCGGTAATTCACTGCGGTGGGGAAGTTGAGCAATTAAGTGGTGGTTGGTGGTGTCGTCCAACAGTTCTCACAAGTGTTAACCATTCGATGACAGTGATGACCGAAGAGACTTTTGGACCAATTATGCCCGTGATGGCTTTTTCTACAGTTGAGCAAGCGATCGCATTAGCCAACGATACCATCTATGGGCTAAGTGCTGCTGTCTTTGGCTCAGAAGCAGAAGCTTTAGAAGTTGCCCAGCAGATAGATGCAGGTGCTATCAGTATCAACGATGCTGCACTCAACACTATTTTGTCTGAGGGTGAAATAAACGCCTTTAAATTCTCCGGTTTAGGGCGATCGCGCATGGGATCAGCCGCAATGACACGATTTATGCGCTCAAAAGCATTTTTGATCAAAACAGACACCGTGAGCGACCCTTGGTGGTTTAATAGCCAATAACAGTGTTATGACGCTATTATTGGCGAGTGTACGGACGCTGGAAGTGGGTTTTTAATTTCTCAGCAGCAACTGCTAAACCAATTGCCCCAAGAGACGCGGAAACTGCTACAACTTGTATCCACGTTTCGGTAAGTATTGCCAGAGCTGCAAGAGCGATCGCAACTACAACAAAACTTTGTTTCACTCGATTTGTGACTTGGTACGCACTAGAGCAAGAACTACACAGTTGTGTATGTTGCGAGAACCTGTCTAACAGCATTGGGGTAGAAGAATTATTATCACTACTGTCTATATTTTTAGAAGTTGAATAGCCCTGATAATAGGGTAAAGATGACCCGAATTTATCCAGCCACTTGTAATACTCTAAAACAAAAGTGTCACAGGTTTTAAGCGGCAAAAACACTTGTTTTAAGCTTTGTCCCAACCGCTCAATTTGTGCCTTTTGCCCGATCACAAGTGACATATCTTCTTCAAGTATCTTGTTGCGAAACATATGATCTAGCCAACGAGGTGTCAGCTTGAGTTTCCAAGTCTTAAAACTACTATAATTTCTCACAAAAATCCGGCATCGACCTTTACCTAGAGGTATCGAATAAAACGCGACTCCCCCAATCACACCTCGCTGTGCAATGCTATATTTATAATTAACAAAGTTGGAAGCAATGAATTCTAGTTGTGTCCAAGGCTGATTAGGTTTGTTTATTCCTCGCAACCTTCCTCGAATTCCCTGACTTGAGTTTTCGATAACTTCCATTTCCGATGGCTGGGCATTTTCTCGCTTTCCTAAAGTGCCATCGTGACTGATTTGAACGTGAGCTGGGTCGATGACGTTTTCTGTAAAAGAGAATTGGTCGTAAGGAAGGTCACGCATAACGTCTGTGGTGACAAATTCTGGCTTTTCCAACTCCTCTATGGTTGGAATAGACCCATCAACAGCAGCTTCACGCTCTCCAGCCCACATCCAAACGATACCTTGACGTTCCACAACTTCAAATGATTGCACGCAAGCATTAGTAGGAATTTTGGCATCCGTTGACAACTGGGGAATATGCAGACATTGACCATCACTGCCAAATTGCCAACCGTGGTACAAACACTCTATTTTACCGTCAGTTATCTGTCCGTCAGAGAGTTTAGCAGCACGGTGAGGACAACGATCTACCAGACAGACAAGTTGTCCATTTTGATCCCTAAATAAAACGAACGGTTCGTCATACAAAGAAAAGCTATAAGGTCGGTTTTTGGGTAAATCTTGTACAAAGCAAACAGGATACCAGCATTGCCTCCAGTGGAACTCTTGATTTTCCTCAGGCTGGAGCGCAGTTTGTTTTACTTGTTCTTCTATCTTGGAATTGACTATCATAAAAAAACTCCGATCAACTGCTTATATGTTCTGTGTTATCTATCTAGCTAACATATTGACATAAGTTAGATTTTGTGGTTAATTTCATATTTAATTTGCTCATGGGAAGTTAAACTAGAAGAACTTTACTTTTAGATTTTTATTAAGTGTAATCAGCATCAACTTCTTCGCTAGGGAATAAAAATGGAAAATGCCAGTTACCGCTCTAGTCAAGGATTAACAAAAGTTTTACTCAGTCGTCAAAAGCTGAAACTCAACGCTTGGTAGTGGCTATGCCGTCGTAAGTGTTCATACTAAGAAAATGAGTTGAATCATGTAACCTTTTTTAATTTTGTTAGTAATTGAGAAATGCTTATCGATACTTGATAATATTTTAAACTATTAGCATTTCGTTTTACCAGTCACAGATTAACTAAATTTAGCAAGGATAAAGGCATGGCAAAAGCTGACAAAATAAATTTTTCCACCCCTAGTGGATTTCCAGAATTTCTTCCTAGCGAAAAGCGCCTAGAATTATATTTGCTAGATACTATCCGCAGAGTTTTTGAAAGTTATGGATTTACACCTATTGAAACTCCCGCTGTAGAACGCTTAGAAGTGTTGCAAGCAAAAGGTAATCAAGGTGATAATATCATTTATGGTATTGACCCCATCTTGCCACCAAATCGGCAGGCTGAGAGGGATAAAGCAGGTGAAACTGGTTCAGAAGCACGCGCGTTAAAATTTGACCAAACAGTTCCTCTAGCGGCTTATATTGCCCGTCACTTAAATGAATTAACCTTTCCCTTTGCTCGCTATCAAATGGATGTTGTTTTTCGCGGAGAAAGGGCAAAAGATGGGCGTTTTCGTCAGTTTCGCCAGTGCGATATTGATGTAGTTGCGCGTCGTGAACTCAGCTTGCTATATGATGCTCAGATGCCGGCAATTATCTCAGAGATATTTGAGGCAATTAATATTGGTGATTTTCTGATTCGCATTAATAATCGGAAAATTCTCACAGGTTTCTTTCAGTCAGTGGGAATTGCCGCAAATCAAATAAAATCCTGTATTGGGATTATTGATAATCTCGAAAAAATCGGCGAAGTTAAAGTTAAGCAAGAATTAGAAAAAGAAGGCATATTAGCAGAACAGACACAAAAAATAATTGATTTTATTAAAATTGATGGCACAGTTGATGAGGTATTAGATAAACTCAAGTACCTCGCGCAAAATCTGCCAGAAGCCGAGCAATTTAGTCTAGGAGTTGCTGAAATAGAAACGGTAATTGCAGGTGTAAGGAATCTGGGAGTTGCCGAAAATCGTTTTTGTATTGATTTAGCGATCGCTCGTGGTCTTGATTATTATACAGGTACAGTTTACGAAACAACTTTATTAGGGCATGAAGCCTTAGGCAGTATTTGTTCTGGTGGCAGATATGAAGAATTAGTCGGCACATTTATCGGTGAGAAAATGCCTGGTGTAGGCATTTCTATCGGCTTAACTCGCTTAATTAGTCGCTTGCTCAAAGCTGGTATTTTGAATACCTTAGCTGCCACACCAGCACAGGTGATGGTAGTGAATATGCAAGAAGATTTAATGCCGATTTATTTAAATATTTCCCAACAACTCCGAAAAGCGGGAATTAATGTTGTAACAAGCTTTGATAAGCGTCCCTTGGGTAAACAATTCCAGTTAGCTGAAAAGCAAGGAATTCAATTGTGTGTAATTATTGGTTCTGAAGAAGCAGCAGCGGAAAAATCCTCTTTGAAAGATTTGAAAACAGGTGAACAAATAGAAGTGAAGTTAGAAAATTTGGCAGAGGAAGTTAAAAAAAGACTCTTTTAAAACTTTCTCAAGAGTCTTCCACACCCATACACTCGATCCTGAATGTCGTAAGGCATACTCGCAATCATCGGCTTTCCGAACCACCGCTCCCCTTCGTCGGCAAGCCGGTGCATAATCAAATTAGTACCCATCTGTACAATACCGTCTATATTACAATACCGTTGGTGTTAAGCCCCAAATCCAAAGTAGAGACGTAGCATTGCTACGTCTCTACACACATAGCATTTTTACCACCAATTTTTTAACACCAACTGTATTGGGGTTGGGAGTGAGGTTTTACATACCTCACTCAAATGAGAACCGCTAAAGGTATTGATATTTCCTTTCATTCTTGGTTCAGTATTCAAGCGATCGCAGTGTCATCTATGGCAACTGATCAAATACAAGCACACCGTTTTCGCTTTCGGTGTAGTAAGAAATTTCTAGTTGTCCCTGGTCATTAATTCGATAATTTTGTGCTCCGATCAATGCTGTAAAGTAGCGAGATTCCTGAGCCGAAATTTCTTCTGGAAAGCAAAATCTTTGGGTAGACCTCAAACTAGGGGGATTTATTGAGAACAAATTGCCACTGGTCTGGTATGTGCCGCCGTATAAATTGCAACCACCGGAGCCGCCGATTTGATTCTCGGTAAACTGGGCAGTAAGATTACCACCATTGACATTACTAATAGGTTCTGACAGATTGTCAGGGGTACCCAATTTCACTAATTTCCAAGAGGTTCCTGTCAAGTTAACTGTGGAGATGTCTGCATTGGCAAAAATCAACACACCATTTTCATCAGCCGTTTCATAAAAAATTTCCAGTTGTCCCTGGTCATTTATCTGGTAGCGCTTTACCCCTGCTAAGTCCATAAAATAGCGAGATTCCTGTGCTAGGATTTCTGGGGCACAGCTTTTTTTAGTAGCAGCAGTAGAACCTATTGCCAGCAGATCATCATTTGTCTGGTAGGAGGCACTATAGTTATTGCAACTACTTGAACCGCTAACTTGATTTTCACTAAACTGGGCAGTAATCGTCGTACCTTCGATAGGCTCTGACAGTTCTTCAGAATTACCCCACCTAATTAACTTCCAAGAGGTTTCTGGTAAATAATTACTGACAGAGATTTGTGCGATCGCTTTTGAATAATGACTGACTGACAGGGCAACTAAGAAAGCAAGTGTACCATGTGTAAACCTGGTTACGCAGCTTATTTTTGGATTCATCATAGTGTATTCAATTATCAATGATTGAGTGTCAGTAGACTTTTCGGTATAATATCAGCTTTGATGTCACTGCCGCAATACCACCAACAGGGTAAAATTTTTAGCACCTCTTGGCGCGGCTTTTTCCTCGCTGCCATTGCCCCGATGCCCGACAATAAACAATTTGCCACCTTACTGGCGTTTACTCACTTACTGGAATATACGGCAACTGATGATGTAATTGGTTTGCTAGATTTACCGATTAATTGGTGGTAAACTGTCATTGGTTTTGGGTTGCGCTGTAGCTTAACTCAACCTACCAGATTTACGATCGCACTAAGAACCTCCATGAAAAATCTACCTCTATTATTTACCACAGCCGTTGCTGCTACATCTGGATTGGTTTTCGGGACAATGCAAGCCGCATCTGCTTTAAATTGGAACTGGAATTATTCTGGTACTGGTATCACGGCAAACGGTAATTTCATCACTAATAACACCCCCAACGATTTGGGTTTTTACCTGATTTCTGGAATTAGTGGTACACGAAATGGTGAAACAATTACTGGTTTGCAACCTGCCGGGACTCCAGTACCGGGAAACGAACCTTTTAATGTTGACAATTTAATTCGTCTTAATACTCAGCAGTTAAGCACTAATGGCTTTGGCTATTCCACATCGGGGGGAAACTATTCTAGTCCGTTTTTCGCGGATTTTTTGTCTACACCGGGTTATTTAGAGGTTTTTTCTGCGATACCACTCATACCAGGTTTTCAAAATTTTGGACCTGAAGATACTGAGTTAGCTATTAGATTTTCTGCAAGCATAATCACCGTCCCTGAACCCACCTCCATCTTTGGCTTAGTTACCCTCGGCACTCTCGGTGCTGGTTTAGCACTCAAACGTAAAAAGCCATCCAAATTTACCGAGAAGAAGCTCGAAAAAATTTCCTAAAACTATCAAAAAGTTCATGAAGGCAGCTATGTTCCCACGCTTAAAAACGTGGCATTGAAACAAGGACACCTTGTATCTCTGGCTTGTGCATCTCGATATAAATTTTCTTCTTTAGTGGGTTTTATACCTACAACTGAAGTCTTTATTAATACTTTTTACATAGCTGCCTTCTTTCCTCTGCCTTTTTTGAAATAACGTCCAGTAGGTGAACCTAAAACCTGTCCGTTGTTGTAAATAAGATTAAAGTGATTAATTGAATCCCTTTTACTACACGATGATGTTTACCTGACCAAAAATAACTAATTAATTCTGTTAATAGAGGGTAACAATAAGGTTTATCGATAACTGTATGGTCTCCACTTAAAGTGCCACCTGTTAAATAGAATCCATTCCGGCTGCTGTAAAATATCTACTTATTGGTAACAATTACACCAAAGTAGTTGTCAGATTTTAGTCAATGGGTGGTGACAATGACAGAAAAATCAGAAAATACTTTGAAAGTTGCACATCAAGGTTTTACACACTTTCAACATGGTTTGGCAACGGGGGAGTGGAACTCGTTTCTCGATATGCTTACTGAAGACTTTAGTTTTTGGTTTCCGATGGGAAAATATCACGGTTTAAATGTCGGCAAACAGAAAGCTGAAGCTTTTTTTGATTATGTTAGTGAAGTCTTCAGTCCGGGACTAACTCTGACTTTAGACAGCGTTACCAGCAATGAAACGACGGTGTTTTTTGAGTTCCGCGATGAGGGAATGATGTGGAAAGAACCTTATAAAAATCGTGTAGCTATTGCTTTTGATGTGCGGGGAGAGAAAATTTGTGGCTATCGAGAATACTTTGGTAGTGATGGTAAATCGAATTAAAAATTTGTTAATTGTTAATTGATAGTGGATAGTTGATAGTGGTTAGTTAAGGTCGAGGTTTGGTTGATTTAATTCTTGAGATTTAGCTTCTGCTGCTTGATATGCGTCTAAGTAGTCTTTGCCACCTAACATCACATCACCATAATATTCATAAGGTGCATCACCATAAATTGGTAGCGGTTCGTCTTCTGGATAATCTTCTTTCGATTCTTCGATTATCGCTTTCAGTTTTTTCACGCTCAAGCTTTGTGCTGCAAAGTAGCAGAATTCTTGCTCGTTTTTATTTAGGTGCGGTAGGGTAGGATCGATAATGCGTACAAAAGAGTCGTTGCCGGAGGTATCGTTTAACTCAATCCAAGCATGTTCAATCGGTTTGTAAGATTTGCGACTAATAACTAAAAAACCTTGAACATAAGTTGCTCCCTCAGTGGCTAATGCTGCTTTGTAAGCATTGTCAAAGGTCGTTCTAGCCTTGCTTTTTACGCTTTGAGCAATCTTGATAGAAAGCGTTTCATCTAATACTTTGTCCATTTACAGCCCGAAGAGTGAGCGCCCACTACAATATCCTAGCACCTCAGTTAGCGGTGCGCGAAGCGCTACTTTTTTCAAAGAGCGGAAATACTTCTTTAGCTTTTAGACGGGAAGCCCCGCGCTCTATCCCATAAAGATGAGCGTGGGGATGTCACGTCGGTGAGTTGAGGTACGTTGTCTGACCAATGCCGGAGGCGAGGAAAGGCAACAGTGCCGAAATGAACAAATTATGTCCAAGCACAGGTATCTTAGGGAGTCTAAATTTCTTCCTAAGATAAGCTATAATGGCATCATGATTAACCTCACTTACGAGTACCGAATCTATCCCGACCAGCAACAGGCTGAGTTGATGACTCAGTGGCTGGAAACATGCCTTCATGTCTACAACTACGCCCTTGGCGAACGTCGTGATTGGATCAAGTCTCGAAAGTGCGATATCAATGCCTGTAGCTTGGGTGGCGAATACATCATTCCAGTGGATGCTCCAAAACCCACGTACTATCAACAAAAGCGAAATCTGACCGCAGCCCGAAAAGTCATACCGACGCTTGGGGCTGTGCATTCTCAGGTTTTGCAAGATGTGATGGGGCGACTGGAAAAAGCGTTTAACGCCCTGTGGAACTCTGGACATGGGTTCCCACGCTTTAAGAAACGCTTCCGCAGCTTTACCTTTCCGCAGTTGGGCAAAGAAAGCGTTGGGGAAAGAACCATAAAGCTGCCGTCGATTGGCGAAGTGATTGCCACTTTGCATCGCCCTATCCCTGATGGATTTGAAGCCAAGCAAGCCAGAGTGGTGCGCCGTCCATCTGGATGGTATGTGCAGCTTGTTTTGGAGGCAAATATTGAGGTGCCTGACATTACCCCTAGCGGTTACGCTATTGGGATTGATCTTGGGCTGAGTAGTTTTGTCGCGACATCTGAAGGCGAATTGATTGCGCGACCCCGATTCTTTGTCGAGGCTCAACACAGGCTGAAAGGGCTGAACCGAGCGGTATCGAGAAAGAAGAAAGGGTCTAAGAATCAGCAAAAAGCTCGACAGAAGGTGGCGCGGTTTTACGAACGAATTGCGAATCGTCGCAAGGACTTTCACCGGAAGACGGCGCATCATCTTTGCAATCACGCTGGGATGGTGTTTGCTGAAGACCTCAATCTGAAGGGGTTGGCAAAAGGAATGCTGGGCAAGCATTGCCTGGATGCTGGATGGGGAGAGTTTCTGGACACGCTGAAATGGGTGGCATGGAAACGTGGGGTATATTTCTCCAAGGTTCCAGCATCCGGCACTAGTCAGGAATGTCCTGCTTGTGGTGCA
This sequence comes from Nostocales cyanobacterium PMM_0081, assembly GCA_949127805.1. Taxonomy (GTDB): domain Bacteria; phylum Cyanobacteriota; class Cyanobacteriia; order Cyanobacteriales; family Nostocaceae; genus Hassallia. The sequence continues at coordinate 21,170 of CASBQC010000388.1, read as the reverse complement.
TCGGTTAAAAAAGACTTGTCTGTTCGTGTTCATCATTGCCCTGAGTGTGGGTACCAGACGGATAGAGATGTTGCCAGCGGTCAAGTGATTCGTAATCGTGGTTTAACAGCGGTGGGACACATCGTTGATGCCTGTGGAGCCGAACCCGCATTCGGTGGCAATGAAGCAGGAAAGCTCAAGAGCAATCTTGGGAAGCCCGCGCTGTACCCGATAGGGTCAGCGTCGGGAGGATGTCACTAGCAGGTTTTATGTAGCTTTTAATTCTAGATTGATTAAATCTTCACTTATATCACTACCGTGTTTAACAATATGCTTTCAGAAAAATCAACTTTTGTGACTACCGAAGCTGATAAATTCCAGATTTCGGGAATTAGCGAACCTGTGATAGTGCGTTATTTTGAAACTTTAAACGCAGGAAACTATGATGAGACTGCAAGCTTGTTTGCTCCTGATGGTGTAATGCATCCGCCGTTTGAATCTGGTATTGTGGGGCTTGATGCGATCGCTGCCTATTTAAAACAAGAAGCTCAAGGCATTAAAGCCGAACCTTGCCAAGGAATCGCCGAAAATTTGGACAATAACCAAATCGAATTTCAGGTGAGTGGCAAAGCACAAACTACTTGGTGCGGTGTCAATGTCATGTGGCTGTTTGTCCTCAACCAACAACGGCAAATTCAATTTACTAAAATCAAACTTTTAGCTTCTCCCCAAGAATTGTTAAATCTGCGACGATGAGATGATATAGGTTAGTGGTTAGTTGTTAGTGGATAGTAGACATCGACCGCTATGCTTATTATGCGTTGTCCGAAACCTTTGTAGAGACTACCAAGTGCTACGTCTCTACGTCTTTTCTACCAGATGTCTAGTGGATAGTCGTTAGTGCTTAGTTGATAGTGGTCAAAGAATATCGACGCTCCAACCAACAACCAAAAACTAACAACCAACAATTAGCTCTTTGTAACTGTAGCTTTCTCAAAAGAGCGGAGTAAGATTTTTCGTCCTAAATCAATATCTGATGGAGCACACAGCCAATCTGGGTGTGCGGTCATCAACAAACTATCTAAAGTCTCTTCATCGAATAGATGCCAGACTAAAGCTTCATCAATTTGCGCTTCTACAGCATAGCAGTCGGGACTGACACAGTAAATCGTGCAAGCACTGGCGATTCTATACAAAGTCATTTGTTTGCCAGGACTGAGTGAGCGAAATTGCTGCATCGCTTGCTTGAGTTCACTGAGGGAAGATACTGTTAAACCAGGAAGTGCTATTATCAGATTGCTATCTCCATTCACGGCAATCCAGTAATGACGACTGGGGTCAATTCCTACAAGCCAACGTGATTCATCATCAAGGCGATAGCGTGGCGATAAACAAAAGGCTACTTCCATAGGGAAAATTATGACGCGTGCTTTTCAGTAGTTGGTGATTTTAGACAAAAGTATGCTTACTCTTAATCCGGCTAACTAAGAGCTGACGTTTCACAAAATCGGCACGATGTGAGCTACTGTTTTAATATTTAATGATTAAAAGTTATAAATCAAATAAACTTAGCAAAAGTTTTAACTTTGTTAATAATTATCAATATATAGAATACGTAGTCAGCGATTTCTCGCTTAATTTGGGCACTCTTCGTGCCCACTGCGAAAGCAAAGTTTTTTCAACTTTTGACTTATTTGCCTAGTTCTGTGAGAGTAATTTCTAACTTTAGACAGTTACCACCATCACTCTGCAACTCGTATTCTACTTTATCCATTAGACGATGCATAATCAGCCAACCATAACCGCCTTCTTGCTTGTCCAGTGGGTTGGGAGGAAAGTAGGTAGACATATCAAAGCCTTCACCGCGATCCCAAACTTCTAAGGCTATATCTTCGTCTTTAAGTTCCAAGCGAATTAAAACTGGCGCATTGGGCTGATCTTTGTGGGCATGACGTACTGCGTTTGAGTAAGCTTCAACCAAAGCTAGCCGCAAACGACTTGATAGCCGTGACCAATTAACTGTCTCTCCAAGCTGGATTTGTAAGCATCCTAACAACCAGCTTTCCACAATAGTTAAAAACTTTAAGTCACTTGGTACATGAAGCTCACTTTTCATTACTTACATAACCTCTAGTGAGAGTATAGTTTGGTCATCTTCTTGAACGTTGTTGTCTGCTTGGATGCGGGCTAGCAAATGGTTGAGAGAAAGTGGTTTCGGCTCAGTTTTTAGGAGTTGCCAAAGACCTTCTTGATTCAACATATAATGGCTAGCTGGCTTTGCGTCATCCACAGTTTTCTTATTTAACGGCATTTGATTTAATACCATTGCTTCAGTAATACCATCACTGGCAAGTAACAAGGTATCTCCAGCATAAAGAACTAATTGACCAGACTGTGCTTGCCATTTGGGTAAAATCCCTAAAGGAATGCTGCGTACCTTGAGGTAGTTGGGATTTTCTGCCCAATTTGTCTTTGCTGTCCAATGCATGGGATAGATGTGACCGGCATTTGCGTAAACCAGTTCCTTAGTGCTGGGAGTATAACAAGCTAAGACGAGGGTAATGAAGCAATTGTTGCTGATCAAGTCCTCAGACAAAGCATGGTTGAGATTTTGCATAATTACGTTCGGCAGCGGTGGTTTTTCTTGAGATAATTCGCGTCGCAAAACGGAAATAGCACTTGACATGAATAAAGCTGCCGGGACACCTTTGCCGGAAACATCACCAACTGCTAACCACAAGTCACCTTTGGGATGAACAAAAACTTCAAAAAAATCTCCTCCGACTTCGCGGGCAGGGTAACAACAAGCTTGGATTTTGGCGCCTTTGATAGTAGGTAAGCTTTGCCGCAGGAGGTTGTTTTGAATTTGGCGGGCAACTTCTAACTCTGCGCTGATTTGTTGTTGCTTTTCTTGAAGACGTTGATAGAGTTTTGCTTGGGAGAGGGCTAAGGCTGCTTGTTCGGCGACTCCGGCAATTAGCTGGATATCTTCATCTTGCCAAGTGCGATCGCCTACTGTGTTGGAGAAGCCGTTGGCTAGCGTGTCCGTTGGCAAAGCCTCTTTTAGAGAAGGACTCTCGCGTCCTTGTTGATATAAAGCAAGAACCGCTAACAGTTGTTGCTGATAGCTTATAGGCACAACTAGTTGATGACAGCATGGGTTTTCTACATCTTGAGATAGCTGATATTGACGGGTTTTGAGAACTTTTTCAATCAATAAGCTGGGGTCAAAGGTGCAACAAGTGATGGGAACTTTGGGATTTTGGTAAGAATACTCATCTAGAGTGAGGCGATCGCTTTCCACCGGTTTGAGTAAGCAACAAGTCGCTTCAAATGCCTCTCCAATGGTGGCGACAATCTTTTGCAGCATACTGCTGTAGTCCAAAGACTCGCGAATTGCTGTTGTCACCGCATTAAACAAAGATTCTCGCCGCAAAGCGCGACGCAACTCAGCCGTGCGTTTCTTCAACACCAGATATGTATCAACCGCTTGCCCGACTATTGCTTTGAGGCGATCGGGATTCCAGGGTTTAGTAATATACTTAAACACCTGACCGGAGTTGATCGCGTCTACCAAATCTTCTACATCAGTAAAACCTGTCAGCAAAATCCGAATCGTATCCGGAAAGCGATCTACCGTGCGACTGAGAAATTCTGTGCCGTTCATCTCTGGCATTCTTTGGTCAGAGATAATTACAGCCATTTCGCCTTCTCTGTCTAAGATTTCGATGGCACCGCGTGCGTGACTTGCTCTATATACTTGAAAATCTCGCCTAAAAGTGCGGTAGAGTAAATCTAAGTTATCTAGCTCATCATCCACCACCATGAGCTTTAGTTTGCCTACATCTGTCTCAGTCATTTTGACTTTATTTTTCAGATTCTTGAATGGCGAAAGACTGCATTATTTATCACACCCCATAATTAACAAAGAAGAAAAAAGTCAGTACTCATTAAAGAGAATATACCCACTTTGAAGGTATAAATTACTCAAAGGTGTAAACTTCCCTTTAATCGCCAAACTTTGCCGGATTGCGATTAACTTTATCCCACTAAACCAGAACGCAAAGCGCGGACTGCTGCTTGGGTGCGGTCATCAGCACATAGCTTATTCAAAATATTCCGGACATGAGTTTTCACCGTTCCGACGGTAATGTACAGTCTTTCGGCGATTAATGCATTACTGCAACCTTCGACAATCAACTGTAACACTTCTAACTCTCTTTCTGTCAGGGTGTATGGGTCAATAATGTCTTCATTTTCACTTTGATCTTGCTTGAGGGGAAAACCTTTACTATCCACTGATGGGACTTCTGGCTTGGATGGATTTTGTTGTGCTTGTTGTAAAACTATGCGGGCGATCGCTGGATCGATCCAAGAGTTGCCATTGTAAGTGACTCGCACCGCTTCGAGTAAATTATCAAACCCGATATCCTTCATGCAGTAAGAATCAGCCCCAGCCGCAAAAGCTGCCAGCACCGCTTCTTTATTATCCCGCAATGTTAAAATTAACACTTTTGTTTCTAAGTTTTCTTTACTACCAGTAGATTTTACTTCGCGTGTAAGCTCAATGCCATCCTTATCTGGTAAACCAATATCTATAATGGCGATATCTGGATGTAACGTTTTTAACATTTTTATTCCTTCAGCCGCAGTCGCAGCTTCCCCGACAACTTCAATTTCATCCTTTTGTAGTAGTGCTGTCCGAATACCCACACGGGTTAGGTCATGATCTTCAATCAGAGCCACACGAATTTTACTCATAATCAACATCCGCCCGTTACACTACCTTAACTGTAAAATCGAGTTTACTAAAAAGTCCCAGCAGATGCAGTTTTAAAACATCCGAAAAACATATAAAGGTGTTTTGTAAGTCAGATACATCAGAAGATTGCCTGTGTTTTAGGTATTTGTTCTTGATGCGAATATGACCAACAATAAAATCAGGGCTGCTTTGCCACAACTAAAAGCACCCAATATCAATTAGTTTAACGGGAATGGGACATCGGGAGATAGAGAGTGGGGTTTCACAAAAAGTAGACAAAAATGGACAGCCTTGTTTACTAGATCCTCGATCCCCCACGACATTTTCGGATGAAGGCTGTCCATTTTTGTCCTGGTTCAGCCCAAGGGAGATGGGGGGAGTGGGGAGGATGGGGAATTTGGAACAAATTTGATAGACTATCGTTCGATGGACTTGGTGTGAGGCTAATCAAGAATAGGCTATGTCTAAACGCTATCAAGTGTTTTCAGTTTTGGGACTACCGATTCATTTAATGACTAATTATTCCAACTGGTTGCTAGAACGACTGCAACAAGGTAAGGGAACTCATGTGGTAACGCTAAATGCAGAAATGACTATGCAAGCAGAGCGGAATACATCTTTAGCTAAGGTGATTCAAGCTGCTGAATTAGTGATTCCAGATGGAGCGGGGGTAGTTCTGTATTTGCAGTTACTATTAAGGCAAAAAATACAACGTTGTCCGGGAATTGAGCTATCAGAAAAACTGTTGCGAGAAGTTGAGCGTCATACTGACGCAAAAGTGTTTTTCTATGGAGGTGCGCCAAAAGTGGCTGCAACAGCGGCAGAGTTTTGGCTTTCTCAATTACCAAAATTGCGGATAACAGGTACTCACTCCGGCTATCATTCGCCAGAAGAAGAAGAAAAATTACGACAAACTCTTAGCCAATTACAGCCTCAAGTGATTTTTGTCGGTTTGGGAGTGCCGCGTCAAGAGTTATGGATTGCTCAAAACCGACATTTGTGTCCGCAAGCGATTTGGATCGGCGTTGGTGGTAGTTTCGATATTTGGTCGGGGACGAAATCTCGCGCTCCTGCGTGGTTGGGAAATAATAATCTTGAATGGCTGTATCGACTTTATCAAGAACCTTGGCGCTGGAAAAGAATGTTGGCTTTGCCGGAATTTGCTTGGAAAGCTGTAGTTTATCGGTTGACAGCAAGAGGTGCAATTAGTTAAAGATAATCGTTGTGGCGAATCGCCCTCAGGCTGTAAGCCTGGGGCTATACAAACAAAGCCTGCGAAGGCAGGCTGGATTTCTTTAGCCTGCGAAGGCAGGCTTTGTTCGAGTAGCCGCACCTTTCTAAGGTGACGGCGGAATTTAAAATTTTTGGTGTTGAATTTGTGATTCCTAGGTTCTGCCTGGGAATCCTTATTTTAAAGCTAATGTGTAGGTAAAATCCAGCAATGCCAGTATTCACACCGAAAGAAACTACTGAAAAATCTGTTCTTCTTCAGCTTCGGGAAACTCAAGAAGGCAGTAAAAGTACTGTGCCGATGGTGCAGTTGCGCTCGGTGACAAAAACCTATAACAATGGCTCTCAAGCGTTGTTTGATTTGAATCTGGAGGTAAAGCAGGGAGATTTTTTGTTTCTTCGTGGTCCTAGTGGTTCGGGTAAATCAACGCTGTTGAAACTGCTGTATGGTGAGGAGTTGCCAACACAAGGAGAGGTGATTGTTGATGAGTGTAATGTAGCAAGGATGAAAGGCGATCGCTTGTCTTTGTTGCGCCGACGTATTGGTATTGTATTTCAAGACTACAAGCTAATTCCCCAGCGGACTGTGGCGGAAAATGTCACTTTTGTATTGCAAGCTCAAGGATACACCCGTAAGGAAGTTCAACGCCGTTTGGAACCAACTTTAAAGCTGGTAGGTTTACTTTCTAAAGCTGACTGCTTTCCCGATCAACTTTCTGGGGGGGAACAACAACGGGTAAGTATTGCGCGAGCGATCGTAGCTACACCACCGCTGATTTTGGCAGATGAACCAACTGGAAATCTCGATTTTGAGAATTCTTGGCAAGTAATGCAAATTTTCCAGAAGTTAAACTCGTTTGGAGCAACGGTAATTGTTACCACCCACGATGAACAGTTGGTGCGGCGGTGCAATCATCCTGTGGTACAAGTTTGTAATGGTCGGTTGTATCGAAAGTAGGGACTCTTTACTGGGGACTCTTTACTGGGGGAAGAAATACACCCACGATTCGCGTTGTTTTAAACAAAATCAACGAAGTTCTATGCAAAGTGTTTGACTTTGGCAAAAACAGGCTTTAAAGGAGTTGCGGTAGTAGATGAGATTTGTTCTACTAAATCTAGTGCTTGCAAACTCTCAAAAGCAGCTTCGCGAATCATGACTTCTTCTTCCCGACTAATTAAAAGTCGCAAGCATTCGACAATATTTTGCTTTACAGAAGATTCAATGCGTTTATTGGTAACGAATTTGGTGAGCCGACGCACCGCAATGAGACGCTTGAGGGGGTCTTGTTCTGTCAAGGTGAGCAACAACCGATCTAGTTGCTCTTCTTCTCGAATGCCGTAAAAGCTGACGATTTGCCAGACTAATAAAATTATAGTTAACAGTGTCGCCAAAGCTTGTAAAATTGCACCCGCAGCAATCCAAGGACTGTTGGAGTCAACCCAAATAGCAGCAGCCATGTAAGTGCTGAGGGTGGCAATACCCCCACTTGTAACTGATAAAGCTAACCGACGGTTGGGACTGTTAAATAATTCACGAATTTTTAACATGTGCGATCGCCAATCCCACCGCTGCATTGAGTAGACTAATACCATTACCCCAACGCCGACAAAAATTGCCAACAGCAGTTTCCAGTTCCACAAAAGCATAGCAATGACAATTGTCAAAAACCCTAAGTAACTTCCAGGTTCTTGCAATTGCTTGATTCGCTGCTTTGTGGCTCTTTCTGTCTTGAATAAAAGCGACCAGTTAGCAAGCTGGTTGAGCAATTGCTGCCAAGAAGACGAAGCCTGTGCCACAGTGTTTACCTAATTGATTACAAGATATATCAGTCTTCACCCATACCTGGGGTGTAGCTCACAATCAATATACTCTACAAGGATACCTGTGCTGAATCTGGTATAACGATTTTCTCAAAGAGTTTTTATTTTGTTTTAAAAACAGAAACTAAAGTCATCAATGATGAATTGACCATCAAAAGCGCTGAAGGTAATGCGGTGGATATCATTCGCTGTTAAAGATAATAACGTGTTGGGAGGCAGTGCCGAGTCAGAGTTGGCAAGATTAGCTGCTGGTAGTACTGCTTGGGCAAGCAGTTGGTTGTGGCGATCGTAAGCGCAAAGTACTAGCCGCTGCGAACTTGTGACAAATGCACTAACCCCACAGACAGGACGCAGGAAAGTCGCTTCTAAAAATCCGCTTTTTGGCGACCCCATTAACACTGTCATCCCCGAATGAGTGGGAAATGCTGGGTTTGAGGGTTGTATGGCGATAGAATTCTGAAATATTACACCCAAGCGCTCATACTGTCGCTCTACGGCTTCAAAGCATTTCAAATCTTCTAAATTCAAACAAATACAATTAGGTACACCCCTTGCTTGTTGTTCGTCAATATCTGTTTGATTTTGACTAGGCGAAGCTGAATCTACTATTTCTTTTTCAATACCAATGTAGTTTCCACGTAAGAATTTTGGGTCTTCAAACGTTGTTACTGTATTTGATTGAAAAGTAACCTCCTTTATCATGACACCCCACTTTCCCATAGCCTGGAGAATAATCAAGTTACTTGCTACATCGGATTGTTTTCTCCGTGTAGAACTACAGTTTATCAGCGATATTAATGAACGTTTTGGTATTGTTGACGCTCAAGACTATCGGTAATGTTTCTGATACAATACCATAAATAAATAATTTCGTACCTCAGTCGTAAGTAACACTCGCTACAGGGATCAAACCTTTATTGACGGTATTTTCGAGCAAAAATCTTGGGATTAAATGAAAAAAAAATCACACATTCTTCACAACTAAGGCAGTAGTTTTACATTTACTTAATCAGACGCAGATAAAGCAAAAGGGGGTTTCACAAAAAGTAGACAAAAATGGACAGCCTTGTTTACTAGATCCTCGATCCCCCACGACATTTTCGGATGAAGGCTGTCCATTTTTGTCCTGGTTCAGCCCAAGGGAAGGGTTGGGGTAATTTGGGTTAAAGGGAAAAGGAAAAAAAGGCGTGCATAGACGGAGTTCTTTGAAATTAGTAAAAATACTTAAAATTACTTCTTCCCCTTTCCCTTTGCCCTTTTCGCTTTTCCCCTCTTAAAAAAGACCTTTTCCCCTCCTCGGAAGAAGTTATGAAGTTCCTATTCGTGGATGATAAGAAGAGTGGGAAGTTTAAACTCCACAGGTAAGTGTTAGACACTATGAAGCAACTTTCATTTGCGTTTAGCAATCATAATAAACAAAAAAACACATATGTTTCAGCCATTGGGATTTGAACAACGCTCCGTAAATACCTCACCAGGTAGAATAGTATATTATACTAATGTCGGCTTGCCTTATCGGGATGACATAACTACCGACACAAAAAAGGAAACTTTGGTGTTTCTGCATGGCTTTGGTGGTGGTTCTTCTGCCTATGAGTGGTCGAAAGTTTATCCGGGTTTTGCTGCTGAGTATAAAATAATAGCACCAGACTTGCTCGGTTGGGGTAGATCCGAGCATCCGGCACGCAATTATAAGATTGATGATTATACAACGACAATTCGGGAATTTATAGAGCAGACTTGTACAGAACCGGTGACAGTAATTGCTTCTTCACTGACAGCTGCGTTTACAATTCGAGTAGCGATCGCTCATCCTGATTTATTCAAGTCGCTGATTCTCACCTTACCCGCTGGACTTTCCGACTTTGGGGAAGACTACTCTCGCAGCATTTTTGCCCAAATTGTCAGCGTTCCCATTATCGATCGCTTGCTGTATACTACAGGAATTGCCACTAGTTCTGGTATTCGCAATTTCTTAGAGCAACGACAATTTGCCGAATCTAGTCGCGTGTATGAGGAAATTGTCGAAGCTTATTTAGAATCGGCGCGTCAGCCGAATGCTGAATATGCAGCGCTGTCTTTTGTGCGCGGCGATTTGTGTTTTGATTTATCGCTTTATATTCAACAATTGACAACACCGAGCGCGATAATTTGGGGGCAAAAGTCACAGTTTACTGGTCCTGAAATTGGTCGTCGTCTCGCTGAAATGAATCCGCAAGCTATTCGCATTTTTCTAGAGTTGGAAAATGTCGGATTAACCCCACAGCTAGAATTGCCGGCGGTGACAATTGGTTTAATTCGGCGATTTTTGCCTTTGTTGAGTAGTTGATAAATAGACGTCTCCAAAAAAGATGTAGAGACGTAGCACTTGGTAGTCTCTAGGGGTTCTGGTTCACGCATAATTAATTTCCACATCGGTTGTCTAATATATAGCAGTCCACAAGCTCCAGAATATCCCTGACTTCTTAAAGAAGTCGGGGATCTGAAAAAGTTACTTGTCTTTAAATCTTAAATCGATAACAGTAGCATTAAAGTTGTAATTAAAGCCTTCTAACTCAAAAGGCATCCCAATTTTAACTTTACTGTTACCTAAAACGGGTCCATTCTCAGTGATATTCGCTTTGCCTTCTAAGGTCAAAAGCATATCTCGACTAAAATTGTTTGATCTGGGATCGGGCAATTCTTTAACAGAACCATCGGGTTGAGGAACTCCTACGGTTCTCGGTAATTCTTGAATAGATTTAATCCCAATTTGACCGTAGGGTTGATTGCGGATAATAATGTTAGTTTTGCCACCTTTTGCAAACCCTTTGTCGTATAGCTGTTGCGGGTCGCGCAGATTCAAACCTCTAACAACTAAATCTACCTCAATTGGTACTGTTTTAGAGTTAATTTGAGCAACAGAACCAGAAGTTCCTGGAAAAACAAAGATGCCGAATATGACTAATAAAATTACCAGCGCGGCACCAAAATCGAGAAGGTTTATTTTACCGAATAAGCGACCTTTGGAATCTAAAAGAGCCATAATTAGTTTTCAATTCTTAATAGCGGAATAATTGATTGTTGCAACGCCGTGTATAGTATAGAACCGCTTACACTCGTTGCTTGTTCTAAAAGCGGCTGTGATTCTCGGTCATGGGACAGTGTATCATGACGTGCCTAAAAGATGTCCAAAGCAAACAGAATTAGTATTAAGTACAATGCAACTTAGAATTGCATAAATCCGTCCTCTAGTTTAACGTTGTCCTAAAATACTCGCGTTTGCCGGATTATGATGAATTGGAAAGGCTTAGTAAATTACCGTTTTTGGCGACATCGCTTGATTTATCCGTTAATTTCGGTGGTAGTTGCCTTGAGTCTTTGCTTGAGTACACCTCTACCAGGGAAGGCTATAGATTTATTGCCTCTCATTTTCCAAGGTGCTCAGTTATTTCAGCTTTCTAATATATCCGATTCCCAAGAAGTTGATCTTGGTAAACAGATTAATCAGCAATTACAAGGCAGTGATATTCGTCTTTATCGTAATTCACAAATAAATAACTATGTCCGGCAAATTGGGCAGCGTTTACTTGTATCTAGCGATCGCCCAGATATTCCCTATACTTTCCAAGTAGTTGATGATAAGGGTATTAATGCTTTTGCCACAATGGGAGGCTTTGTCTATATCAACACTGGTACGATAAAAGCCGCAGACAATGAAGCGGAATTGGCAAGTGTGATCGCTCATGAAATGGGGCATATTGGTGGAAAGCACGCACTCAAACAGATGCGGCAAAAAGCACTTGAAAGCGGAGTTTTAACAGCAGCAGGTTTAGATCGAAATCAAGCGGTAGCCATTGGTGTGCAAGTAGCGAGAAACCTTCCCCGCAGTCGTAAAAATGAATTTGATGCCGATCAAAGAGGATTAAAAACTTTAACACGCGCTGGTTATGCACAGTCAGCGATGCCTGCTTTTATGCAAAAGTTAGTATCAAAGAGTTCTACACCAGGATTTTTGAGTACGCACCCCGCAACAGGCGATCGCATTGAAGCTCTCAAACGTGCCATTAACTCTCAACCTAGCAATAGCAATGAAGGATTGGATAGTGCAGCTTATAAAGCTAATATTCGACCTTTAATCAGTTAATAGGCGTTGCTGATTTCATGGCGTGAATATAATTTTATCTAATACCAAAATTCTTCTAGAGACGTAGCAGTGCTACGTCTCTACATGCGGATTAATACCTCAATTGGTGCAACATCGGTTAATAATCCCTATTGGCTCCCTTAATTGTCTGCAAATGACGAATATGATTCAAGCCTTACGTAAGCTAATAAAATTTGATGATTTTATCGCTTGGTATCCAGAAAACTCCCAGCAACGCTATGAACTGCATGACGGAATAATTGTTGAGATGCCCCCACCTACTGGCGACCATGAACAGGTTATTGGATTTTTAGTTGGAGAAATAGTTGCAGAATATAAACGTTTAAAATTGCCTTACTTTATTCCCAAAACAGCATTCATCAAACCGTTGGAGGGTGAATCAGCTTATTCACCAGATGTGCTGATATTAAATCAGCCTAATTTAGTAAATGAACCACTTTGGAAAAAAGAATCCACTGTTAGTCAAGGTGAATCAATTCCCTTAGCGATTGAGGTAGTTAGTACCAACTGGAGAGATGATTATTTAAAAAAAGCGGCTGACTATGAAGTAGTAGGCATCCCCGAATACTGGATTGTAGATTATGCAGCTTTAGGCGGTAGACGGTTTATCGGCAACCCCAAACAACCCACTATCTCGGTTTACTCTTTAGTGGAGGGGGAATACCAAGTCCGGCAGTTCTTTGGTGGCGATCGCCTCATCTCACAAGCTTTCCCGGAATTAAATTTAAATGCCGAACAAATTTTTCAAATTGGAGGTGTACCAAACTAGCCACGACAGCGCACTGAGTGTAAATTCTGTCTTGTGGTAATGGTTTGGAGTTTGTCCAAAGTCCAATCCCTAGTACAGGTCGGCGGAAATAAACCACCCATTCAAAATCGCCAAAAAAACTGCTCTATAAGCTTTTTGAATGCGTGACTTTTGAATGCGTGACTTCACGGCGGTACTAGTCCCCCCTTCCAATTTCCGCCGGATCGATGGTATATACTGCTTCTTCTAAGGGCAGGATGCGAACACAAAGCTGGTTGACGTTAACTTGATAAACTAGGTTATTGGTAATGTCCAGTCCCGTTAACCAGCCGCTTTTGTGATGATAAGCTCCTGTATCTATATCTAACCATCCGGGTCCTTGTGCGAGTAACCCAGGCGCAACACCAGGTAAAGTAAAGGTGATGGTGTGACCGACAATAATCAGTTTATCTGAAAAGTAGGGTTTTTTCATGCTGTGAAATGCATCTCGCACCCAGCAAAGCTGATCGGCTGTTTGTTTTGCCAAAGGAATTAAGGGATCAACACCAGCATGAGTTAACCAAATATCTCCTAAGTCGAGATATGTAGGCAAACTTAGCAACCATTCAAGATGATCGTGAGGAATTGTCGCTTCTTGATAACTGGCTACAGTGGCTTTTCCCCCATTGTCAAGCCATGCTTTCATAATTTGGGGGGTGATGCCTCCAGAAGTAAGAATATTTAACAACATCTGCTCGTGATTACCTAGCAGACAGTGATAGTGATTTTCTTTAACAAAATTTATTACTTGGCAACTCTGAGGTCCGCGATCGATTAAGTCTCCGAGAAAATATACTTGATCGTCAGAGTTCGGGGCGATCGCCTGCAATAATATCATTAAAGCATCATAGTAACCATGCACATCCCCAATTACAATCCGGCGGTGCTTAATTTCACTCATCGGTTTTTGGCTAGAATAACTTTGCTCAATTAAACTACAGTTTTACGTAAATCAATTTCGGATTTACGGGTAAGAAATACTTCATAAATTTTCTTGTTATTTAATTAAAATTACTCAATCTGCTTCAGAAGCGATCGCCTGGGGAAAATATACATACAAAGCGATCGGCGAATCTTTCCACTTTTTGCAACCAGTACATCTACGGGACTTAGCTGGCAGCAAAAATCATCCAACCTATAGTATAAAACATTACTAATCGTTCTGCATAATTAAATTGTAGAGACGTTCCGGTGGGTAGAGACGTTCCACCGGAACGTCTCTACTATAATCTATACATCAGTGGATTAAGATACTGTTGGTCAATATGTAGCTTAAAATCCTATTAGCATCAACAAGGAGTTTCGCTATGTCAGAACAATTTTCTACTGAAATTAGCTCACGCATCTGCAATCACATGAACGGAGATCATGCTGAAGCCATAATTATTTACGCTCAGGCTTTTGGTGGGTTAGCGGATGCCACAGCAGCAGAAATGCTTGCAATTGATGCTCAAGGTATGGATTTAAAAGCGCAAGTGAATGGAGAAGCTGTACCAGTTCGCATTCAATTCGACCATATTTTAGCAGATGCGGAAGATGCTCATCATACATTGATTGACATGCTAAAGCAAGCGCGAGTTAAAGGAAACTGATAGCTCCAGCGATCGCATCTTTGTTGGAGTCGAGGAATGCGATCGCATCAGTTAGTCAATCAAAGGAAATGCTTATCGTGAGTCAAAACTATAAAAGAACTGTTGAGGATCTGCGTAAGTTAGCCTCTATGTTCTGGTCTTCATAATTATCCAAACAAGAGGCAGAACTAAGCATAATTCCTAAACTATTAGAAACTCAAGACCAATTCATTGCAATTTTGAGTATTAGTGTCTCTAGTTTAGATGGGTTATTTCAAATTGTTGAGTCTTCAAACCTTCCAGCTAATATATTTCTGAAACATTTAATTGTACTAGCTGACTTTGGAGGTGAAATGCTTCAGCGATTAAACAGCCAGTTTAACTCAATCTTTTCTTTAAGAAAGCTAGATTACCTCTGGAATTTGCAAAATTACTCCTATAATTTCCAAATTTTGCCTGTACAAGGTGGACTCACCAATAGTAAACTTGGCATAAGTGGGAAAAAATTACTGGAAAACCAGTCTCTTTCTCAACTGCACAAAGACGTAATAGCTGTACTTTTATTTGGTAGTAGTACTGCGGATGAAAAAAGTGCAGAGATACTAGCTAAGTGTGAGATTGGTAATTACATTGGACAACCAGATAAACTGCAAAAATTTATCAAACAACGATATATATGGGTTAGCCGTATTACTTCTGGTTCTCAGTCAAATACCTTAGGGCAAATTACTCAGACCTTTGTGAAAAAATATTTGGAAGAAAATCTGGAGATTCCAAGTGTTAAAATTAAGCCCAATGGTAATATACCAGGTGTAAGCCACACTGAAGATAATACTCGTTCGACAACGTTTGATATTGTAGTTTCTAAAGGAGATAAGTATGTAGGAATAGAGGTAAGTTTTCAGGTAACTACAAATAGCGTTATTGAGCGAAAGGCAGGACAAGCAAAATCTCGGTTTGAGCAAATTGATACATTAGGATATAAAATAGCTTACGTCTTAGATGGTGCTGGTAACTTTCAAAGGGAAACTGCCTTGAGAACAATCTGTGCATATAGTCATTGCACGGTGGCATTCTCTCGTGGAGAACTTGATGTACTTTGTAATTTTATTAAACAAGACTTTTTGCAATAAAAATTATGTTAAAGTCAATATTATTAATATAATAAAACATAAATAGCAAGAATTTTATTAAATAAATTATGCAGACAATTCGGTTCGTAGATTTATTTTCCGGAATCGGGGGAATTAGATTAGCTTTTGAACAAGCTGCTAATTGTTTAAATATAAAAACCGAATGCGTATTAAGTAGCGAAATTAACCCAGATGCTCAATTCGTTTATGAAAAAAACTTTCAACACAAACCTTTAGGTGACATTCACCTAATAGATAAACTACCAGAACATGAGTTTTTATTAGCTGGGTTTCCTTGTCAGTCTTTTTCTCATGCTGGTAAAAAAGAAGGTTTCGGAGATACGAGAGGAACGTTATTCTTTGAAATTACCAGATTACTCGACACATATAAACCACAAGCTTTTCTTTTTGAAAATGTGCGGGGACTTTATAGCCATGATAACGGTAAAACTTTAGCAACAATTAAGCATGAAGTTAAAAAGAGAGGTTACAGCTTTGATGCTTTTTTACTTAACAGTGCTAACTTTGGTTTACCGCAAAACCGCGTCCGAGTTTATCTATTAGGAATTTTGAATGCTTCTCCTAACTTTGATTTGATTTCTGACGTTGGTTTTAAAGATTCTCACTCTTACAACACTCAACAGCTATGTTTATTTTCCCCAGGCAAAAAACATATTACTGTTGCGGATATTTTGGAAGATCATCCTGATATAAATTATGATTGTTCGGCAGAATTTGTCAATGCTTTAAAACGAATCTACAACCAAGATTTAAATCGATTGCATGGAGTGCGATTAATTGATTATCGTGGAGGAAATTCAATTCATTCGTGGGAATTAGGATTGCGGGGAAAATGTAGTGTAGATGAAATTGAATTAATGAACCGTTTTATTTTAAAAAGACGGAATAAAGAATTTGGTCAAGAACAAGATGGTAAGTTATTAACTAAGAATCAAATAGCTAGTTTTTTTCAGCATCCTAATTTAGAAGATATATTAGATTCGTTGGTTGCTAAGAAATATCTCAAGCTGATTAACGATAAATATAAACCTGTATCTGGTAACTTTTCTTTTGAAGTTTATAAATTTGTCGATCCCAGTAAGATTTCTGTAACAGTGGTTGCTAGTGATGCCAATCGGTTAGGAGTGTATCATAATAACAGAGTGCGACGACTGACTAAGCGAGAAGTCGCACGTTTGCAAGGTTTTCCGGATAGCTTTCTACTGCATCCTAATGATAATAAAGCTTATTATCAATTGGGAAATTCCGTGAGTATTAATGTAGTCAAAGCTGTGGCTGAAGAATTGATTAGGAAAACATTTTATGATGGTCAACAACGAATAAATAAAGTTGAGCGATCGCTTTCCATACTGCACTAATTCTACTTCAAAAATATTCATGCGATCGCAAATACTTTGCTTTAACCAAATTACCAAAGCGATCGCTCATTCTGTTTGCAATAACCAAAAGCCACTATAAGTCATTCCGGAATCATCAGGTTGAACTAACAAAAAATGCAATCCTTTACTTTGCTGTTTGCGTTGTTCAAACATTTGAGCAGATGCAGCGACTTCTTGATCTGCAAACGTCGCAACAATGAATCTATCTACCAAACCTGCTTCTAATATTAAACCATCCGGCACACCAGCAATGTAAGAAAGCGATACAGGAGAAGCTTGTTGTAACCACCGAGCCAAACGCATCGATTGCCTTCCACCATAGATTACCACACCGGGGACGGGCAGTGTTGACGGCAAACCGAGATTAATTGGTTTGAGATATTCTGGCATATTTAAGATAGGAATTGGGCGATCGCTAAATCCCTCTTCCACATCCGCAGCACTCAAAGTAGCAAAACGCCATTTTTCACCCCACAGGTTTTCTGGTAATGGTGTTGGGGGTGGTTTATCCAGCGCTAAAGGATGTTCTTCTTGTAACCACTGCTTTAATGCGAAAGTGCGTCTAGTTGGTTCTACATTTATTCCCAAATTGTGTCCAGCAGCTTCAATTAAACTCAAAGATTGAGGACGAAATACTTGAATTATATCTGGTAATTGTCCACCCGCTGCTTCTTGAATTTGCGAAGCTACCCAAGTTGAATTTGCTTCTCCTTGAAGACAGCTAGCTTGATATTCAAAGCTGCGAGTAGCGTCACAAATCAACAATTGCCAAAATGCATTTGCTTGGGGACGACGATAAAAATCAGCTTGCCAAATTTTCATATCTAGTCTGTCTTACTTCTAAGATATTGGACTTATTGCAAAAGGTTTAAATTATCTGCTTTTCCTTAGTCACTACCGAGAATATCAGTGATAGTTAGGTAAGCAATATCACTCAAACCTGCCATAGCGCTGTTATTTAACCATTGCCGTTATTGTATATCTTTATTTTCTCAAAGTGCATAACTTCATTTGGTTGATACCTATTAAAAAGAGAGAAGGAAAGCTTTGCAACTCAAATTAACACCTTCAGGAAATTAGGTAGCGCTTAAACGATAGAACTTTACTTCTATCAATGCGTGAAACCTAATTTTTGGTTGCTCACAAATACATCAGACAAAACTTACACAATCAGGACTAGTAACTCATGCTTATTTCCACCTTTGAAGTTCTACTTAAGCCACAATTTCCTAAAGATGCCCCATCTTTTCCAGGAGGTATGGATATCTCAAAACTTAGTCGTGCAGTTATCGAAGGCTATTTCTTAACTATTGCGAATACCAACTCCTTTGATATTATAGCATCTTTGATATTCACAGTAGAGTTTCCACAAGACACAACAGTTGCACTACCTAAAAGTTTTCGAGACTTTATCGATGCTGTTGATATAACCGGTAAAAATATTTTTCCTGGCAACAACTCACCAGCTCAACTCATTCCGATACTCACTCCAGAACGTAACAAAGCACGGTTAACGTTCACGATTCCTAAAAATGCCACAAGTTTAGTTATTTTGCAGCCTGATTTTATTTCCAATCCACAATTGCTTAAAGATACCAACTTTGAATCTCGTGGATATGTGGAACTTTTTGTTTCGTCGCAATCAAGGTCAGACTCCGCAAAAGTTTTAGTAACACCCCAGTTGCGAGGAACATTCTATAAGGATTTGAGTGCTGCTAATTTTAGTGATGTTGGACTCGATCAAATTGCCTACGATCTTCCGACATCAACTGGAAGCTCTCTTTTTAATTTCAAGCTGAGTAAAGATCCTATAGCTGGTGCAACATATGTTGTGCAACCAAAAGATTTTTTATTCTCAATAGCTGAAAAAGTTTATGGAGATGGCAATAAATTCACAGTAATTTACGAGGCTAATAAAAATGTGATTGGATCTGACCCTAAGGTGATAGAAGCTGGACAGGTACTTTTCATTCCAACACTATAAGCTAATACCGTTGGTGTTAAGGAATTGGTGGTAAAAAGTGGTCTTTTATAGAGACGTAGCATTGCTACGTCTCTACATAGATGAATCTACAACCAAGTCAAGATATCTACAAACCTCTGATTTTTGATATTGCCAGGTAATAGAAAATATGAATACAAAGCTGAGATTTAAACCAGTTTCTCACAGTTGGGTTGCACTTCATCCACAACCCCAAGGTGTAATTCAATTTGTAGCGGGGGCTTTTTTTGGTACGTTTGCTCCCATGCTTTTCTATCGCTATCTACTTCAGTCTTTATTTGAGCAGGGGTATACAATTGTCCTTCTCCCGTTTAATTTTACTTTTAATCATTATCAAGAAGCTGGTTTTCTCATCAGAGAACAATATGAAATTTTGCCAGAACTTGTGAGGATGGCAAGTTTTGAGGGCTATGATTATGAAGCCTATCTAGATGATAATAACTTTTATTGGATTGGACATAGCCTTGGCTGTAAATATATCTGTTTGTTAGAAGCATTTAGTTCTCTGCCGAATCAGCCTGAAGGTCTAGAACAGTTGATTGGCAAGCTGATGTTTAAGACTTCGGATGAGGCACAAATCCAAAGTGTTATTGCAGATATTAGCATCCTTGTTGATGAATTGACGCGAAAGATTGTTGAAGTTCGCAAACTAATTCACCTTTATGTTGGTCGGGATGTGAAAATTGCCAGTATCTTTATTAAAGGGCAGGTATCTATCTTATTAGCTCCTGATATTAGTGATACGTCCAGCGCAATTCGACCGAAATTTTTGGCGAATTTGTTCGATAAGATTGGCTGGGGTGTGAAACCAACTCCCGAAGAAACCTATAGTTTAATCAAGGAGAGCGATCTATTTAATCTCCTGGGTTTAATTGATTTCAAGTCAGATAATATTGCTAAATCAACTTGTGAATGGTTTATTAATATTAGAAAAATACCAACTCAAGATTTTCAGAATAATTTAGAAGGTGGACATTTAAGACCTTTAGGTATTCGTTTGATAAATCATGTCCTCAATCTTTTTCATTCACTTGCGATCGAATCATTTGAAAAACGAAATATAGGATTTGATATTTATGTGATTCAATTGCTCAAGGATCTAAAACAAATTCAACAAAAAAAGGATCGAGCTAAGTAGGCTGTTACAGTAAGATGGTTTTGGCGATAATGTATTTTGTAATGTGCTAGATTGCATTTTCTTGTCAGAATCAATTGTCTGGGCATCTTCACCGATCGCCTTTGCTATTAGCTTCTCTTGAGAAGGCGATCGCACGAAGAGCCATCTAATTCCTGTAATATTAAATTCCCTTAAATCCAATCTTGTTTTCTATTGTTTGCTTTTCTTGTGTAGAAGATTTACGCCAAATACCAACTTGACTTAAAAATATACCAAATAAAATCACGCTCCCCCCAAGATATTGAGCCGGTGTTGGGGCTTCACCTAAAATTAAATAAGCTGCCAAGAAGCCGATGATGGGCATAAAAGAGCTAGCTAAAGAAGCCATAGATACACTACAAGCTTTCAATCCCTTAATCCAAAATGACTGACCGACTACGACAATCACCCCAGCATAAACAAACATCCATTGCCACAAAAATGGTGAGAATGCATTCATAAAATGGTCACTGCCATATAATACTAAAGCGACGCAGAAAAATATTAAAGTTCCTAAAGCGGTACGAAAAATACTGTAAATTCCTGCGGGTATCTCCAAGAGATGTTTTTTGGTAATAATTATAGAGAGGGATAAAGCCACAGATCCAACCGCAGCCAGAAGTTCTCCAATACCGAGATGAAAACCTCCCGCATTCATCATCATTGCATTTTCTGGGGGCTGAAGGGCGATAGTTAAAGTAACGCCAATAAACGAAGCGATCGCACCCACAACTTCCCAAAGATTTACTCGTTCTTTCAACAACCAAACTGATAAAGCTAAAGTCAAAGGTGGTTCTAAACGTCCAACCAAAACGATATTGTTAACTTGAGTTAACGCCAATGCCTGAAAAATTAAACCAGGGGCAAGCGCTCCCGATAGAATTGCTACTATGGTCAGATTAAACCAATTAGAAGCAGAAAGTTCCTTCAAAGTCGCTTTGTTCCACTGTCGCCAATAAATTGCTGTCAGAACTATCAAAGCGCAGAGATTTCCTACAAACAAAACATTACAAAGAGAAATTGGATTGCTACCCCCGATAAAGTTTTGAGCACCAATTTCTGTTATCTTCCGGGTAACTGCGCTAGATGCGCCAAAAATCAAAATGGCTAGCCAGAGATAAATTTGTCCGGGAATTTTTTGACTTTGATGATGGGAGCTTCTCAGTTTGGTCATAATAAGAT
>CASBQC010000387.1 GCA_949127805.1 Nostocales cyanobacterium PMM_0081 | reverse complement strand
GATAACCTGTAGCAGCTTCCCACAAGTCGTAAATTAACTCGCGTTCGCGGAACTGATAGAAAAACGGAGTTTGTGCCCCGACGTCAGCCATGAATGGACCAAACCACAGCAAGTGGTTGGCAATGCGATTCAATTCCAGCATGATGACGCGGATGTAGCTGGCACGTTTGGGAACGGCAATATTGGCTAATTTTTCCGGTGCGTTGACGGTAACGGCTTCGTTAAACATCCCCGCTGCATAGTCCCACCGACTGACGTAGGGGACGTACATAATATTAGTGCGGTTCTCGGCAATTTTTTCCATCCCCCGGTGTAGATAGCCGATGACCGGTTCACAGTCGATGACATCTTCGCCATCTAGTGTCATGATTAACCGCATAACCCCGTGCATTGAGGGATGGTGAGGTCCCATGTTTAGCACCATCGGTTCTGTGCGGGTTTCGATTCTTGCCATAAATTCAGTGTTCTCCCGATGCGTGAAAATTTAAAATAGAACCGCGATTGTAGTTCGTAGTAACGACTGAAGTCGTTAATTTTGAGGGATGAATCGCTCACTACGAGGGTAAGTTAGAAAGGGTAGCGGTGGATATGGAAGTGATGTTTAGTTTTGTTGCACATATTCAATTATATGGATCTTCAGATTGATAAAATGGCGGCGCAAGAATTTTTTCATGTGCCAGTTTTAAGTCGAGAGGTAGTTGAGGGGTTGGCAGTGCATCCTGGTGGGCATTATTTAGATGCAACCGTAGGTGGTGGGGGTCACAGTCGGTTAATCTTAGAAGCTGTACCAGATGCC
The DNA here is from genome assembly GCA_949127805.1 of Nostocales cyanobacterium PMM_0081. Taxonomy (GTDB): domain Bacteria; phylum Cyanobacteriota; class Cyanobacteriia; order Cyanobacteriales; family Nostocaceae; genus Hassallia. The sequence goes on along the minus strand of CASBQC010000387.1, from coordinate 8,961 downwards.
CAATTGACCGCAGTGGATCAAGATGAGGATGCAATGATAGCCGCAAAAAAGCAATTAGGGGAGTTTAGCGATCGCATACAATTCATCAAGAGCAATTTTGCCGCTTACAGATTTCCTCCAAACACTTTCTCTGGTATTATCGCCGATTTGGGGGTTAGCTCTCACCATCTTGATACGGCAGAACGGGGTTTTAGTTTTCGCTCTAGCGCTCCTTTGGATATGCGGATGGATCGAGGACAATCGTTAACGGCTGCTGATGTGATTAATGATTGGGATGAAGGGGAGTTAGCAAATATCTTCTTTACATACGGTGAAGAACGACTTTCGCGACGCATTGCCAGACGAATTGTGGAAAAACGCCCGTTTCACACTACCACAGAATTAGCTGAGGCGATCGCTTATTCTGTCCCCCCCAAATACCGCTATGGCAGAATTCACCCCGCTACTCGCGTGTTTCAAGCTTTACGCATTGTCGTTAACGACGAGTTAAAGTCTTTAGAAACATTTATAGAAAAAGCCCCAGAAGCGCTTTTACCCGGTGGTAGAATTGCCATTATCAGTTTTCACAGTCTGGAAGACCGACTCGTGAAACACGGTTTAAGAAATTCACCTAATTTACGGGTATTGACAAAAAAGCCAATTACTGCTCAAGAAGATGAATTAGCGAATAATCCGCGATCGCGCTCTGCAAAGTTGAGGATAGCAGAAAGAAAAGATTAACACTCTTGTACTTCGTAGTGAGCGGTTCACCGCTCATAGCCAAAATTAAAGGCTAATTTGATAAAAAAGATGCTTGCGAAAATAGATCATCGCTATTTTCAGTAAAACACGAAAACTCAATTTATGCGATCGCAATTCCAAATAACTGATGAATCTCCTTCCAACACTCATCGACGAGTATCAAAGACTGATGAATCTCCTTCCAACACTCATCGACGAGTATCAAAGACTCAAGAACTAGATGCGGCTTTAGCAGTTTTACCTTTGCCCAGCGCTTTAAAGCGTTCACCTAACTGTTCAGCAATAGTTTTTAACCCTGGAGTCTTCTTTGCAGCAGTCTTTACATAGTCATAAACAGTCAAACTGCTGGTCATGGTATCACTACCGACTGCTAATAGGGTATCATCTACCTTTTCGGTAAGTTGCCGCATTGAAGTTAAAAGTTCGGTGAGTGTGGTAGTTAATTGATAATCTCGCACCAATTCCTCAACGTCAAAACTCGCAGGGAGAATGTCGCGGTTAGATTGAGCAGCCGCAACGCTATTATTAACAAAAGCTAGACTTTTATCACCCATTTTAAATAACTTGCGCCGTTCTTCTACACTGAGAGTAATCAGGAAAGGCAGCTTTTTTTGGATAGTCTGTAGTGCTGTTTTAATTTCTTGGATATCTTGTGGGGAAATGTTGGCGTTGATATTTTGATAAGCCATCGTATAATTACCTTGGTGAGAGTCTTGCTAAAGTAGCAATGTTTACTACATTTATGATTCCCACAAAGTCATGCGATCGCACATTTTCTTGAAATTTCCTCATCTAGGTCTTCTTGTGACTATTACAGCAGTTTTCATGTATTTGAACCACATCTGTCGTAGGGGCACAGCATTGCTGTGCCCTTACCGCGTGGTGTATTGACCTGAAAATAGCTGTAAATCACCACTACGCATTTCATTCTTCCGTCTGTTTAATTATCCGTCGCAGCGCTGATTCTGACGGATATCTATTAACTTCCATCAATGCTTGTCGTTCGAGAATGCGATCGCCCTTGGCGTTGGCGAAGCCATCGCTGTTGTTAAAATCAAAGATACGTACAGTTACTTCCCCAATATCTGTTAAAAACTCAATTACAGCTTCATTTAACCGAAAATGCTCTCCCCAAAAGTCTCGACGGGGGTTGAAAAAGCGTACAAGTTCCCCAGTCTGCCAATTAACGCTCTTTTATTACTCTCGCTAGATTAAATTTCAAACCCTACTTTCATATTAGTCCGCGCAGGCGGACTTTGTTTGTGTAGCCAAGCCACTGCGTTGGGCGGCTCTGCCGACTTGAAGCATGTGGCGTGCGACTTCCAGTCGTCAGGACTTCATGAATATAACGTCGAGACACTTCTTATACCTACTCCGCTGCGATGTACTTGTAAGCGCGTGCTTTTGCCAAAGTCATTATATGCTCTAAGGTGAGGAACTGATCTAACTCTTTTTTTTCTTCTGGTGTCAGTTCTCCCGTTTGGTGTGCGTAAACCAAATCTTCTAAACGCTCCTGCGCTGCATTTGATAGTTTAAAATCTATAACACTTTGGGGAGTGGTTCCCGCAGCAATAAAGTCAATAATTTCGTCGTAGACTTTGGTTGTATTTATAGATGTAGTCATAATCCCTCTTTCATCGAATTAATCTTTATGCTACTTTAAATGTCTTTGCTAGGGTTTGCGGTTCTGGTAAAAGTTCACCGTCTTCTAAAGCTGACGAAATCAACATTTCTAAAACATCTTGAGCATTCTTAACTGCCTCCTCGTAAGTGTCTCCGTGGGTATGACAAAACTCTCCCCATTCAGGAAGACTGACAACATAACAGTTATCTTCGCAACTACCATTGAATAATAATGGTGTAATGAGAATTCATTCTTGTTCTTCCTCTTGAACCTTTTTAATTTCTTCTAGCTTTTGAAGTGCATTATTAACGTCTTTTTCTTGGTAAGTAGAAAGTTGCACAAATCAAACACGAAAACTCCGCGTCACTTTGCGCTTACCCTTGCGTTCCTCTGCGTTTCAATCTTCTCTGCTTCGGAAGATAATTCATCTAGATATTGGTTGATTTGCTGACGAACTTCTGTGTTATTCATATTCTTACGACTCTTTTACTTATCTAATTCTGCCAACTTTTTCTGTGCAAACTCCCGCACTTTCTCATCTGCGTCATTCTCTGCTTTGTCGCGCAATAGTGGTAAAATCTGGGGATGCTGAGGATATTGCTCGATAATTGCTAAGAGTGCAACTTGCCGAGGGTTGTCTTCATAATCTTCCTTACGCTCAAAGGGGTCATTGACAGCGCAGTTGTAGAATAATTCAAACATCCCAGGCTCATCTTTGAAATTGCTGGCTAAAGCTTGGACTGCTGCATATCGCACATCCACATCATTATCAGCCTTAGCGCAGTATTTGAGCCAGGGAAGGGTGTGGGGATCTTCTTTAAAGTTGCTGGCTAAAGCTTGGACTGCTGCACGTCGCACATTCTCATTATTATCAGCCTTAGCGCAGTCTTTGAGCCAGGGGAGCGTGTCGGGGTCATCTTTAAAGTTGCTGACTAAAGCTTGGACTGCTGCACCTCGCACATGCTGATGATTATCAGCCTTAGCCCGTTCTTTTAACAGCTTAACTAATTTATCAGCGGTTGAAGCAATTAGCGAACGGTTCCTCACTTCTACAAGACACTTAGCCGCTAAAGACAAAATGCTAAACTTTTTCTTTTCACCATATAACTTGATTAAATACTCAATAATATCACCGGCAAACTTAGGCTCAATCATTCCTACAATTAGCTGTAACACCTCATGCCAAGTTTCATCATGCCAGTGTTTCCCAAAAACTTCTGCCTTCAATTCCTCAATAGTCAGCTTTCGTGTCTTCTCAAACTGCCAAACAAACTCCCAAGCACAGAAATATTCTAAAAATGTCCGATGGACAAAGGCATAATATTCTGCACCGAGGAAACATAACATAAAGTTACGAGTCCGCAGTTGATTAATCATCACCCTGGCAGCTTCTCTAGGTAGACTAACTTCTATACTCTTCAAATAGTCAGTTAGAATCTTCTGCAAATCACCCGCACTAATTAAATTACCTGCTAAACCTTTCTCACTGGTTTGCATATAACAAGCAACTTGACGCAGCATCGCTTGCTTATCTTTATAATCAATCGTTTTCGGATCTAATCTTTTATCTTCTATTAAAGCGCGTTCCACATCCCATTGATGCAACAATACTCGCGATGCTTGATTATAAAGTTCCGCTCTATCTCGCGGCAATTCTTGATTCCGATTAAGTATTGCCATCATCGTCAGCAGCAGAGGATTACCTGCTAATTCGGCAATAGATTTTGAAGCTGCAATTCCTCTTTGCAATCGCTCACGTTTTCTCAGTTTATCCGCTTCATCGTTAAATGTTAACTCATGCCAGCGGTGAATAAAATCCTGAATTTGTTCTGCTTCTAAATCTTGCAATATGAAATGCCGAAACTCAGCATCTCGCAATCGTTGCGCTTTGTAGCCAATGACGCGAGAAGTGACAATCACCTGCACTTTCGGATACTCGTTAGTGAAGCGATGAATATCGGTAATTACATCTTCTCGCTTACCTGGATCGAAGACTTCATCTAAACCATCAAACATCACCAAAGCTTTACCAGCTAAAAGCTGTTCGTGGAGTTGATGTTGATTTAAGTGAGAAATTGCACCACTACATTTATGAAAGAACTCCAGAAAATTATGACATTCCTTATCCTCCCTTCGTCGCATATAAGCGCGTAACTCAATTAGCAAAGGAATCGGCAGTGAGATAACATTATTCAGGGGTGAAGTTGCCCAATTCAAAGCGAGATATTGCAACAAACTAGACTTACCCGAACCAGGATCGCCCAAAATGACGATATATTTATAAGTCTGCTTTTCATTGACAATATCTAATACCGAACGTATGGCTTGTTCAAAATAAATTTGTTTGTGCCGTTCTAATTCTTCCTCTTCAACTGCCTCTACTTGGTTGCTTTCTTGGAGTCGTCGTAAATGTTCTTTCGGCAGTTCGTGAACTTGTGGTAATACTTGATTAGCTTCTCTGACATTCTGGGCAATAAAGATTTTCCATAACTTAAGTTCGTTATAAGCGTAACCTGTAGTATCCAAATTATCTAACTTCAGATTACCATAGGCTTCGCGAATTGCTTCTTGATAACGTTCTAAATCAAATTGCGGAATAATCCCGGCTATCTCGGTTATGTTTTGGGCGATTTTGTCGATATTATGGGAATCAAGAATCTCTCGCAGTTCATCAACTTCGCGAATAATCTCTTTAACCTTAATTACATACTTCTTACCAACTCGTATCCAGTTAAAATCATCTGGTAACAAACATGACGAATTAAGCTTATACCAAATTTCTTGTAATTTCTTTGTGTCTATAGCTTGACAATCATGCTTAAAGGCATTTCCTAAGATTTGTTTGACTTCTTGATTCTTCAGAAACTGCTTTATGGGTTGCGTATACTTTTTAATGTCATCTTCCAGCAGTCCACCATCTTCTAAATCCTGCTGCATCAGTTGCACAAATTCTGCCAGTGCCATAACTTCAGCTTTCTGAAGCGGTTCTTGCTTGAAGGGTGCGGTTACAGCATTCTTCAAGATATCTTTGAAAAAATCTTTAGCGCAGTCTTTAACTAAATCTTTTACAAAGTCTTCGCTGATAATGGTTTTGACGAGAAACCCAACTGCTTTTGTAGCTACCCAGGTGGTGAACCATTCAATTATCATGCTGGTGCCTGCTCAGATTTTGACTACGAGTATATACACCAGCTTAATGAATGTTTCCAGAAAAGACGTAGAGACGTTCCAGTGGAACGTCTCTACAAGGGTTTGGGGGAACGTATAATTATTTTCTGGAGATGTCTAATGAATGTTTCCGAATTTATGGTTGATGAGATATATCGAGTCTAATTTATTACACACCCGGCGAATATAATTCGCGGCTACACAGACAAAACCCACCTACGTGGGTTCAAAACCTTTAATTTTTCATTAGTCGCGGCTACACAGACAAAACCCTTAATTTTTCATTAGTCCACGCAGGTGGACTTTGTTTGTGTAGTCGCGAATTATATTCGCTTTTAAAACATGCTCTGCGATCGCTAATTTGCATAGTTTATTGTCCTAATCTTTTACGCGCTTGTTGAATTGCTTTCTCAAAAGCACGAATTTCTTTTTCCCAATGGTTAATTAAACCTTCATCTTTGAAATCTTTCTCTAATTCGAGTCTAATTTTATCTTGATGTTCAACAATTCTTTATGAGGCTGCGCTTAATAACCCGACGAGTAAACTCGCGGCTACACGTACAAAGCCCACGCAGGTGGGCTAAAAGGCTTATTTTTCCGTAGTCCGCGCACCATCCGGACTTTGTTTGTGTAGCCGCGATTTTAATCGTCGGGTTTCTATGAATCTTTTATATGGTTTTTCTTACCCATTACCGCGAACGATAAGCAATGCGGAGACTTTGGACTAAGATGACGAGGGATGCGATCGCCATTAATCCACCCCAAAACCAATAAGGTAATAATAAACGTTGTTGGATTTGCGCTGTATCTGAAAGTCCCAAGGGACCTGCACTATAGCTAAATAAATAATCAAGTTGATGATAAGTACTTACACAAGCTTGAACACCGAGAAATTGAATTGCAAATCCTTGCAACCAACGGGGAGCTTTGAAAGCGATCGCTAAAATAATTAAACCTAGTAGGGGAATTGCGATTAATCCAAAAAGCGATCGCACCCAAATTAAAGTTGAAAGCAGTAAGAAACCACCTAATATTTTTAAACTGAGCGTTGCAGTTTGGAAACTACGGGAAGCCAAAATTAAAGCAGATCCTGCGATCGGTGGTCCCATTGGTCCTGCGGCTGCAACTAATGCTGGTCCAATGGGTGCCAAAGCTAACGACATGGCATAACTTGCTACACCTGAACCATCGCCAAAAATCTCTAATTTCCGAAATTGTCCGCCTAAAAGCACTGCCATCAAGCCGTGACTCATTTCGTGAAACCAAGTTGCCAAGATGGTAAAGGGGTATAAAATGTAATTGCCGATTGGGAATTGCCACAAGATAATAGTGGCGATCGCTGCTGCAATTAGCCAGGTAAGCCCCATACGGTCAACAGCCGCTGGGGCTTCATTTTTGAGCAATGGTTGAAAATCTTGTCTAGATTCCCGCATGGGTCACTTTCCTTGAGCATACTTTCATCCATCCTAATGTGTTTTCATTTTTTCATGGAAGAGTTGGTTTTAGTAAGCGTTTTAAGGCTTAGTTGGGCACTTTTGGTGCCCACTACAATTAATAAACGAGGTTAAGATACTTGAAACAAAAATGTCATCAAGTCTCCCTTACCCAGGCTAATGCGATCGCCTGGTCGCAAGCGATGCCGATTTCCTGGTAACAATGGCAAATTGTTGATGTAAGTGCCATTAGAACTGCCTACATCTTCGATATAATGAGCGTCTCCCTCAAGGCGAATATCTGCATGAATCCGTGAGACAATTTCCGAATTCGTAAAGCCTGATACGTCTATATCGGGGGGAATGCGGTCATTTTGCTTGCCGATATGAATCACAGAAAGAGTTTGCGGCAATTCAATTTGTCTATCGCTTTGGACGTGAATTAACCGCGCCGTTACGTTCTGTAGTTGGGTTCTGGCGACAGTTACGGCGGGTGCAACAGGTTCCGGTGCGGCTTCGACAGGTTCCGGTGCGGGTGCTACGGGTTCTGGATCTGCTGCTACAGGTTCTGGGGTGGCTTCGACAGGTTCTGGTGGTGGAGATGCGATCGTTGGCGGTGGTGCTAGTGGGGTGCTGCTTTCTGGGGGTGCTGCTACCGCTGTTGGTGGTAAAGGTGAGGGATCTGGCTGTAAAAGTTCTAACAATGGGTCGGGCTTCGCTGAGGGCTGTACTTCCAAAGGGATATCCGGAGCGATGGTTGGTGCAACTGTTGCGGCTGCGGTGGCGTGCAGGTTATAGCCGCATTGACCGCAGAAAGCGGCATCTGCTTGCACGGTTGCTCCACAGCTGGGACAGCTACTAGTCGCTGGTAACGGAGTATAACAAGCTTCACATTGGACAGCGCCGTCCGGGTTGGGGTGATTGCAGTTAGGGCACACGATCATCGATTTAAGCCTTTGTTCAAGATCATCGTCAAATAATTCTGGTAAGCACAGAAAAATCCGCTCGCAAGTTGAGGAAACGAGGGACTCCAGCTTTCGATTTTAACAATTACGCTTTTGCGGGATGAAGTGTCTTCCCGTAGGGTCTCCAAAGAAGAAGGATAAAGTATAAAATTAAACATACTGTTTTTCATCCTTCTCCGATCAAAGACGCTTATAGCGTTATTCAAGTTTTAAGTTCGCTACCTGCTGCCGCATCCAAGAGCCACCAAAGTTCTCCTTGGGGTTGAATTAAGCGAGATGGATAACTAAAATCATCAGCATTGGGTGCGAAAACTTGAGCTAAAGCTGGGCGTTTATTAGCGCCGGCGACCACAAAGATAACGCAGCGAGCAGCATTGATGAATGGGTATGTGAAGGTTATGCGTTGACTTGCGTCTTTGTTGCCCACAGTAATCAAGCGATCGCTTACTTTTAACGCTTCTGTGTGGGGAAACAAAGATGCGGTATGTGCATCATCACCCATTCCTAGCAATATTACATCCAAAGAAGGAAATTCTCCAGGCGAAGCCCGAAAAAATTCTTGGAGATGCTTTTCATACTTCGCTGCTGAAACCGCTGGATTGTCATCCAGAGTCGGGATGCTGTGAATATTCGCAGCTGGGATATCAACGCGATCTAACCACGCACGACGTGCCATTAGTTCGTTACTATCGGGGTGATCTGATGGAACGTAACGTTCATCTCCCCAAAAGACATGAATTTTATCCCAAGGGAGTTTTGAAGAAGCGATCGCTTCATACAAAGGTTTAGGTGTGCTACCCCCAGATAAAGCGATCGTAAATCGTCCCCGTTCTTGAATAGCAGTTTCCAGCTTAGATAAAATCAATTCGAGCGATCGCGCTATTAACGCTGCCTGATCCGATAAAACTTCAACTTTTTTGCTCATGACTTCATCCTCACGTTGTCGGCTTCTGTGCTATACAATAGCGAAATTTTGACAATCCTCCTTTTTACCTTTTGAAACTCTTAACATCATGGGGAAGGGGGGAAG
>CASBQC010000386.1 GCA_949127805.1 Nostocales cyanobacterium PMM_0081 | reverse complement strand
GAATATAGTGTTATTTTATACTAAAATTTACACACAATTGGCATTGTGCGCCATACTGATATTAATTGCTTTACTTACAATATGGAGAGCAGAAAAAATATTATAGCGTATCTAACTTTGTCCCAGCCTTGGCAAGAAAAAGTTTGTTAAAAGTAATAACTCTTTAGATAAATTAGCGAAATCAGAACCCAAACAAAAGAACATTTGGCGATCGCTTAACCTTCCACACGGCTTGAGTAACACTGTCCTGTGATGTCCAAATATTCTACGTGACAAATGTGCAACACGTGAATATTGAATAAGCGATCGCTTATTGAAGCGAAAAAAACGAGCTATCTAATCATCAGCACCCAATTAGCCATAGTGTGGAAAGCTGAAAAGCACAACGATTGGAGTACTAACCACCCCAAACTTTCTGCAAAACTGTATTCGGTGAAATATCAGCGATTCTACCCGTAGGAGATTTGATCGCTAAGAATTTATCACTCTTGGGTAACAATTTGGCTGGTTCTGTAGAACCAAATAAAGCAATAGTATAAGTTTGTACCGCTACACTCAGGTGCATCGGGGCACTGTCGGTACACAACATCAAATTTGCCCCACCAATTATGGCGGCTAACTTGCCGATGTCATCTGGCGAGGTTATTTTAACATCTGACGAGGACGACTCAAGCAATGTCACTAATTCATCTTCTGCTTGCTTAACTAGTACCACAGGCATTTCTGGTTGCTTGCTGCGGAAATCTTGAATAATTTGCCGCCAATTTTCCACAGGATAGATATCCGCACCTAAGGATTGGTCTAACTGGCTAGAACTGCTGTCAATCAAGATATAACCTGTTTCATGCACTCCTAAACGTTTTTGTTCTTTTTCTGCCCATTCAATATCCGCTAAAGGTATATTGACCGTTAAATCTGGGCAAGTAGATCGAATCCCCAAACCTGTTAGGAGGTCATGATACATTTGTGCAGTGTACTGCGATTGTTTAAGGGGCACCGGGTTGGTTAGAAAAGCAGATCCTTTGCCTTGGTAGCCTACCCGTGTGGGGATTCCGCTCAACCAAAGTATAAAACCAATCGACCAGCTTTGTCCTAAAACAATGGCGGCATCATACTCGCGATCGCGAATCATACCCACCAAGTTACCCCAATCTGCTAAACTGTTGCGGTCTTGAAAATCAAATGTCAGTACCTGGTTAACTGACTTGCTTATCCGGTAGGCAGCTTTTGATCTCGGTTCAGTCACAACATCTATCACAGATGATGGATTACACCGCTTCAGGTCATCTAGAGTCGGAAAGAAGAGAATTTGGTCGCTAATTCCGCCGGGAACAAGGGCTAATATTCGCATAAGATTTATTTACGCTTACTCGCTAGTTACTTTAAATTGTTGGTTGGAGCGTTGGAGCGTTAATAGTCAACAGTTATCGACTAACTACTATCGACTAACCACTAACTACTATCCACTAACTACTATCCAGAAAACTGTGCATTTACTAATTCCAGCTGCGGGGATGGGACGAAGGATGGGAAGCGATCGCAATAAACTTTTGTTACTCGTGCGATCGCTACCGATAATTAGCTGGACTCTCAAAGCCGCTGAAGCAGCCTGTTCAATCAGTTGGATCGGGATTATAGCCAATCCTACCGACTGGCAAGACCTCCAGACAATTATCCAAAAAGAAAAATTAACTAAACCTGTCGAACTAATCGAAGGCGGCTCCACGCGCCAAGAATCAGTTTACAATGGTTTACTTGCATTACCATCTGCCGCAGAGCAAGTGTTGATTCACGATGGAGCCAGATGTCTTGCCACACCGGATTTATTTGATGCTTGTGCTTTATCCATTAGCCATTATTCTGGTTTGATCGCCGCCATCCCTGTCAAGGATACTATCAAAGTTGTCGATGAAAATGGCATAATTCAAAGTACTCCTGACCGACGTCGGCTGTATGCCGCACAAACTCCCCAAGGTTTTGATGTCAAGTTGTTGAAACAATGCCACGAAACGGGTGTCCGTCAGGGTTGGCAAGTAACTGACGATGCAGCTTTGTTTGAAAAGTGCGGCTACAACGTCGCAATTGTCCAAGGGGAAGAAACCAATTTGAAGGTGACTACTCCACAAGATTTAGCGATCGCCGAATTCATCCTCACGGGCAGGGGGCAGGGAGCTGGGTGAAAAGGAGAATTTTTTAGTTTGACGTTTGTGCAAAATAATGCTATAATCCCACAACTTATTATTCTGTAAGTGTGAGTCAGTCAGTTGTCATTTGCTCTGGTGACTAATGACTCTTGACCAATGACTAATGACCAATGATTACAGCCACAGCGAACAAGATAGAAGCGATTCTTTATTTAAAAGGTAAACCCTTGTCGCTCGGTGAAATCGCCGAGTATGCCGCGTGCGATCGCGCTACTGTTGAGTCAGGCATAATTGAATTAATTGACAACTATGCCCACAGAGATGGCGCTTTAGAAGTTGTAGAAACTCCAGCAGGTTACTGTCTGCAACTGCGGTCAGATTTTCATGAATTAGTGCAAACCCTGATACCAGTGGAATTAGGCTTGGGGGCATTACGAACTTTAGCAGCGATCGCTCTTAATAGCCCGATCCTTCAAAGCGACTTGATAAATGTGCGCGGTTCGGGAGTATATCAACACGTTCCCGAACTAGTCGAACTCGGCTTTATCCGAAAACGCCGAGATAATGAATCTCGGTCTTATTCGCTACAAATTACTCCGAAGTTTCATCAATATTTCCAAATTGAGCAACTTCCCGAACCATTCGACCGCAGCCAAGAACAACGACAACCAGAACTAGACTTCAAAACTGAACCAGAATAAAAGGAGTCAAAGGTCAATAGTCAAAGGTCAATAGTGCAAAAAAGCTAAAAACATCATTCCTAAGGCTGATGTTAAAGTGTCAAAGGTTGTCCTAGGGATAAGTTTTTGCCTAATACCTGTGGGGAATGCATTACTCTGGTTGAATGGTTTAGAGTAGAAATAGCAACTCAGCTAGCATAACTGCCAATGGTGTTTAATCCTAACTTTTTGAATGACAACTCTGAGGAACACCCTAATCAGCTTGTTTCCGACAACTCTGACGAATACCCCAATCAGTTACTCAAATATCTACAGCACCAGTCTCCAGAAGTTTTAGCCCGTGTCGCCCAGTCCGTCAGCCCAGAAATTAAACAAATAATTTCCCAAAACGTTCAAGGGCTTGTGGGAATGCTGCCGGCGGAAAATTTTCACGTACAAGTTACAACAGACCGGGAGAATCTAGCTGGTCTTTTAGCATCGGCGATGATGACGGGGTATTTCTTGCGCCAGATGGAACAGCGGATGCAGTTAGAAAATTTGAGTAGCAATGAATAGTGAGTGGATAGTAGAGACGCTCCGGTTCCTCGCGTCTCTACATGGATAGTGGTTAGTAGAACAACTAACAACCAACAACCAACAACCACCAACCAACCACCAACCAACAGACTATTTGTCAGGATAAGCCCCAGACACTACTTTGAGGGTTTGAATTTTACCGTTGCGATTGACTTCAATTTCTAAGATGTCTCCAACTGAACTGGACTCTACCACCTTCTGTACCTGAGCCGCTGTTTTGACTGGTTTGCGGTTAAGTTTTTGAATCAAGTCTCCAGGAAGCAGTCCTCCCTTTTGTGCCGGTGATTTTTCTAGAACTCCTTTAACTACTACACCGCTATCTTGGCGAATATTCAGATTACTTTCTTGATTAATCTGCTGTTTTTTGGTAGGAGAAAGGTCTACCATTTCAATCCCCAAAAAGGGATGTTCAGCACGTCCCTTGGTAAACAATTCCGACGCGATGCGGGCAGCGGTTTCGATGGGAATGGCGAAACCGAGTCCTTGGGCATCGGCGCGGATAGCGGTGTTAACGCCAATCACCTCACCTTGGGCGTTTAACAAAGGTCCGCCGGAGTTACCTGGATTAATTGCTGCATCAGTTTGGATAAAACTGACTCGCTTATCGGGGATACCGACTTGAACACTAGTGCGATCGGTAGCGCTGATGATGCCAATAGTGACAGTATTATCTAAACCGAGAGGATTGCCGATCGCGATCGCCCACTGTCCCGGTATCAAGTTTTGCGAATTACCCAGCTTGACAGTTGGCAACTTATCAGCATTAATTTTTACTACTGCCACATCTGTAACTGGATCGACTCCCGCCACCTTACCCTCAAAAGTCCGACCATCTTTGAGAGTCACTAATACTGTATCTGTATCTGCTACCACATGAGCATTAGTTAGCAATTCACCATCTTGACTCAAAATAAATCCAGACCCCGTACCGCGTTCAATCCTTTCTTGGGGAACTGGTTGTTCATCCTCGCCAAAAAATCGGCGCAAAAGCGGATTTTTTAAAGCGTCAGAAATCGGATTGGCTACTTTGCGAGTAGCATTAATTCGCACTACCGCAGGTCCGGTTTTTTGTACAGCAGTGGCAATAAAATTTACATTATCTCCGCCAGTAGCACCAACCGCTCCCCCAACAGGATTAGGTGCTACAGTTTGTGGAGGCAAAGCCACTGTCACAGCTTTTAAATCTTGAAACGGGCGACTTTGTGGCAGAATAAAGCGACCACCTAACAATCCTGCACCGCCGCCGATCGCTAATAAGGACAGATAAACGGCTAGTTTTTTTACGGATAACTTCATAATTTTTACTTTCATAGACAGCAATGCAGATGCTAACTTATAAGTTTAGTCAAGCTAGGGGCTAGTTAACAGATGCTCCACAGCCTAATTTGACATTAAGGGCAATAAAATTTCGGATTTTATGGGGAGTTGTTAGTAGTAGAGACGCGAGGAACCGGAGCGTCTGTACAATGTTAGTAGTTGATGGTTGTTGGTTGTCGCTACAGATAATCCCCCAAGTCGTCCCCCTTGTCTGGTTGTCTGGTTGTCCCCTTGTCCCCTTGTCTGGTTGTCCCTTTGTCTCTACATGACTTTTCCCTCTCGTCAACTGTTTGTGTGTTTCCTAGTCAGTATTCTTGGACTAGTGTCCACAACCCGATCAAAAAGCGCTAACGCTTCTGTTCCAGGTTGTCCCACTCCAGCCCTTGAACGTTTCCAACGCCATAAAGTTGCTTCTTTTGAAACTTTAGAAAGCATAGCCCAGCGCTACAATCTCACGCCAACAACCATTATTGGCATGAATCCAGATTTGCGAAACCGCACCGTAGCCGTAGGTAGTGAAATTTTAATTCCTCCCTACGATGGAATTGTGGTCGAAGTGCCTCGCGGACAAACTTGGCGAGAAGTAGCAGCAAAGTATAAAATCCGTGCAGACGCGCTATTTGAAGTGAATGGTTGTGAAAAAGATCCGAGAGTCGTGTTTGTACCTCAAGGGAATTTATCGCGGAGTCGTCCTGTAAGTGATTCCACCACACCTAGTACTCCGGTTAAACTCACCGGATACCCTTTGCCACAAATTGCGACAGTAGCATTACCTTATGGTTGGCAGATTAATCCTTCGACAAGTGAAGTTTTCTTTCACAGCGGTGTAGATTTGCAAGCAGCCGTGGGAACTCCTGTACAAGCGATCGCACCAGGAACCGTAGTCTTTGCTGGTAATCAAGGCACTTACGGCAACTTAGTCATAATAAATCACGCCGGCAAATTACAAAGCCGCTACGCCCATCTTGAAAATATCAAAGTCTCCATCGGTCAGCAAATAAAACAGCAAGACGAAATAGGAACCGTAGGTACAACCGGAAAACCTACCTCCACACAACCCCACCTTCATTTTGAAATACGTTCCAGTTCCGATTTAGGTTGGGTAGCCAAAGATCCAAATCAATATATCCAGCGTTGATACGCAAAAATTTCCTCCGCGTTCCTCTGCGAATTCCTCCGCGCTACTTTGCGTTAAAAAAAGTTAACTACTTCCGTAGATTTAACTACATGCATCCCCGCCGCTGCAAACCTTTCAAACGCCGCATCAGCCTGCCCTGTATAATCCACCACACCTTGCACAACAACCGGGGAAGTGCAATCTTCCAGCAGATAGATTTTTCTCGCAAGCGTAGCATCTATCTGCTGAATTTCTGTTAACAAATCGTCAATAGTCCAAGCAACACAGTGACTTTTAGCCTGTCCGGCAATGATAACAGCATCATAGTCTAAAAGTTGTTGAATTAAACGTGTATTCTTTTGAGCAATTGGATTTTTATCAACACCTTCTAAAACCTCTGGACGCAGCACAGAATAATTTTCTGTTAAAGGATTATCGCCTTTGATTTCAAATTGCGTTTGACTATTGCGAGCAATGGAGTGAAAAAATATCGCTTCCTCTACAGATGAAACCAAAGCATGACCAATACCACCTAACATTGAATGATAAAACCAAACTGTAAGCGGATATTTACCATTCTCAGTTAATTGTTTAACGTAATGGTAAGCATGTTTTTCTAAAAAATCATAATCGTATCCCAAACTGAAAGCAACTGCGGGATTGACTTTCCAAATTCCTTTTTCAATGTCTGCCCTTGTGATGCTAGAAGCAGCAGGTGTGGGATGTTCACCTGCTGCGTTCACCCAGAAAATAGGATGGAAAATTTGCATTGCTGTGTGAGTGTCCATCGTCGGTATAATTGTCGTAATTGCGCCTAAATTCCGATAGATAAATTCACACAATCGCTGATTATCATCCACCGCTCCAGTTCCAGATTTTCCCCCGACAAATAATTCAAAATCGGGAATGCAAAAGGTATTTTGCACATCAATTAAAAGTAGACAAACGCTGGTTTTGTCTGTTGATGCGGGTTTGATATTGTGTTCTTTAGCCCATGTTTGGGCTTCAGCAGCGCGTTGTTGATAAGGTACACGCCAGACTTCGCTTACTTTTTCGGGGTGATAGTGCGAGGGAATAGGGAGTTGGGTTGTTTGGGTGTTCATAATTAAATCTATAGCTTTCAGCGAGTTTTTGAACTTCGTCACTACTATATATTATTGGTTTGATAGATTTATTGCGATCGCTCAATACTAGAACACCGATTTAGTAATCTAGCAACACTGAATCGGTGTTCTAGAGCGCCAGTACCCTTGATATTCACCCAATAAAAAAAGGGCTGTGTAGCCCTTTTTGGATTTAACGAGTGTGTGATGATGTCAGGTAAGTTAGAAATCGCGCTCTTGAGCACAAGAAATGCCTTAGTCCCCTAGCATTTCTCAGATGGAATATGAAAGGGGAAGAAGGTGCGATGCGGAGTACCACAACAGATGCGGAACGCCTGATTAACTATACGCAAACACTCTTACCGTCTGTGAGAACCATTTATATTGGATGCTCAATCTTGACTTAAGCACTCGGTTCAACCCGACCGTAAAACAGACCGCGAATTTTAACTTCTTTAGGTTCACCAGCGCCTAAATCGGTATCGGATGGCTGGTAGCTCTCGAATGTACCAGCAATTTCACCAGTAGCACTATCTACTTTGGCAATCGACATAGAAATTCTGCCTTTAAGAACTTCTGCACGCTTAACGTTAGTTCTGGTCAGGTCTTTCTTATCTGCTTGGGCAGGTAGAGCTACTGCATTATCATAGCCACTGACAACACCACGACCTTTGGGATCTAAAAAGGCAGCACCGCGATAAGAAGGAACTTTGAATTCGCCTTCAAAATCCGTGGAAGTATTAATACTGGTCAAACCAGGTTGTGAGTTCGCAACCAAGTTTTTGATGGTGAACAGGAAAGGTACTCGTTCACCGCCAGGAAGTTGTACAGTGGTGGCTTGGAAGTCCAAACCATCTTTTTCCACAAAAGTCAAGCTTTTATCTGGATTGACTTTGATATCGCCTTGCACCTGGTCAATGGTGGAAGTATATCTGGTCAACAATTTGCCGGCAATAAATTCAGCTACTTGCCGTTTGTTAGCAGGTTCTTCTTTGATAAAGAAATTAGTCGGTTCCAAGCACAGTTCTTTGAGCACATAAGACTGGCTAGAATCAATGGGAATGGAACCACGGCTTGTTTCTGTTAGTTGGGGGCATTTATTAGCCAAGCCAGTGCCTCGAATTTGTTCGTAAGTGAGTAAATCCCTGCTACTAGTGGAGGGAGCATCACTACAAGCTGTTATTAGCCCCAGGCATAAAGCCAAAAATGCAACAATTAAAGCGCGATACCTCATGGTCAACCTCAATGTCAAAAATTAATATCTCAGTTGTAAAACTGGGTAGGGTGGAGGAAAAATATGGCTATTCTTCCTCTCCCATCCGAAGCCGTGTGCGATTTTTACCCCACACGGCTACAATCATGTGTTTTTACCCTTTTGTCATTATCAGGCTTCAGGCTGCCATCAGTAACAGTTTTTTTGTCATGGCGATCGCTATTTGGTTAGAGTCGTTCTTAGGTATCTCTACCCCTCAGGAGCGCTGCAACTCCAAAGCTACAGATGTCGTCCGGAAGCGATCGCTCCAAAGTTGACTATACATAAATTTATACTTTTCCCTAACTGAGGTAGTCAACAACAGAAAACTATAAGTATTTTTTCACACAGAGGTTTGCTAGTAAACAAATCAAAGGTAAAAATCTCCGGTAAATTTGAGTAGACCTCCTAAACAGATATACGGTGGCATGAACAACGGCATTGGTGTTGAAGAAGAGAAGTTGTCTTTGAAATTGCAAGCGATCGCAACTGCGGTACATGATGCATCTGTGATTTGTCAAGGGGATACGATCGCGCTTTTGGCGTTGCTACGGCAGTTAGAACAGTTACACCGAGAAATCCGAGATGGGGTATTTCAAGAAAGTTTGCCTGATAACCGTCAGGCACTGTACGCACTACTAAAAGACATTGAGTCTGAGGGGGGATGGCCTTATATTGAGCGTATGAGGCTACAAGCATATATAGCAAATATGCAGCAAGAAGCAGATTCAGAAAACGAGGAACTCAAAGATAAGCGATCGCAACCTTGATTGGTAATGGGGCATGGGGCATGGGGCATGATGCCCAATGCCCAAGAGCGCATCTGTTGGGTCTAGCGTCCTTGGGTGATATCATCACACATATGGCGATCGCGCTCTTCAACATTGTGGTTGTGCTTGAGGTAATCACTCATCCAGCTACAACCACGAAGCAGCAGGTCGTCTAAATCTAAATTCCACAAAATTATCGTCTTGTCATCACTAGCAGATGCTAGTGTTTGACCATCGGGGCTAAAGCTGACACTTAATACTGCACCTTGGTGTCCGTTGAGGGTTTTGATTAATTTCCCTTCATGACTCCAGAGTTTGACGCTGCTGTCCCAACTAGCAGAGGCTAGAAGTTCACCGTTGGGACTAAAAGTGACAGCGTTAACACTATCGCTGTACCCCTTTAACAAAGTTTTCAACAAGGTGCCATCCCAACTCCACAGGTTGACTGTGTTGTCCCAACTGGCAGAAGCTAGCAGGCGATCGGTAGGGCTGAAACTCACACCTAAAACCCAACTTTCATGGGGTAAAAAACTTTTTAACAAAGTACCATCCCGCTGCCAAAGTTTGACTGTTTGGTCATCACTGGCAGAGGCTATAACTTGACCATCGGGACTGAAATTAACGCTATTTACCCAACCCTGATGTCCTTTCAAAGTTTTTAGTAAGCTTCCCTCACGATTCCAAAGTTTAATTGTCTTATCTTTAGAAGCCGATGCCAATAACTGACCATCCGGGCTGAAGCTGACGCTCATCACACTATTACTATGTCCTTGGAGAGTATGAAGTAAGTCACCATCGCGCTGCCAAAGTTTCACAGTTTTGTCATAACTTGCTGATGCTAGCATTTTGCCTTTGGGGTCAAAACTGACACTAGCCACTCTATCAGTATGTCCCAAGAGAGTTTTATAAAGTCGAGTGACAACGCCTTTATTAGTAATTTCTCGTTGCCAGAGTTTCACAGTGCGATCGCGACTGCCTGATGCTAACATTTTGCCATCCGCACTCCAAGCTACACTCAAAACGCGATCCTTATGTCCAGTCAGGATGGGCAACCTGGGAGGATTTAAGCTCCATAGTTTGACGCTTTTGTCATAACTTGCTGACGCCAAAATTTTGTTATCTGGGCTGAAAGCGACACCGGCGATCGCATCGCTATGTCCCTTCAAGGTTTTGAGTAAGATACCAGTAACGCTCCAGAGGTTGATGGTATTGTCATCACTTCCTGAGGCTAGCTGTTGACCATTAGAACTGAACCTGAGGCTCCAAACGGTACTTGTATGCTGCCGTAAAATTCTATAAGGATGAAACTTGAGGACATCTTGAGTACTCTTGCCACGTTGCCAAAGCATCACTTTTTTATCTCGACCTCCTGATGCTAATAGTTGACCGTCGGGGCTGAAATCGACAACAGTCACACCCTTTTCATGTCCTAACAAAGTTGTGACTAAACTACCGTCTCGTCGCCAGATTTTCACTGTTTTATCCTCACTTGCGGAGGCGATGAACTGACCATCGGGACTAAAAGTTACCCAATTAACCCATCCTTTATGTCCCCTCAGTATTTTTACTAAAGTACCGTCGCGCCGCCAAAGTTTGATGGTTGCGTCTTTACTGCCAGTAGCTAACAACTCACCATCAGGACTGAAATTAACGCTATAAACCCAATCACGTCCTTGCAAGGTTTTGTATGGCAGTTCGTCAAATTCGCCATTGGTGGGGTTTGTGTGCCAAATTTGCACTGTTTTGTCGAGACTGGCGGAAGCCAGAGTTTGACCATCAGGGCTGAAACTAACGCTGGTAACAGAATCGCTATGACCCTTAAGGGTTTGAACTAAGGTGCCGTCAGGACGCCACAGTTTCACAGTGCGATCGCGACTGCCTGATGCTAGTAACTGACCATCGGGGCTGAAAGTTATACCCCAAACAATATCAGCATGTCCTTCCAAGCGGTTTACCTCGGTTACTCCATAAACTGCCTGCTGGAGTGCTGTCACTACCCGCATCCGAGTATCTGGTTGGATTTTATCTGACTGTTTGAGTCGTTGCCAAGCCCGCAAACTTTCTAAGAGGGCATCAAACTCTTTATTTGAGGCAAATAGCGCTTCACTAGTAGCAGTGAGGGCGCTAATTTTTAAGTTGCTTTCGCTGCGTTCGGCTCGTAAAGTTTGGAGAACTGCGGCTCTTTTTTGTGAGTCTGCTTGCCACCATAATGTTGCAATTGTGCCTAGCATGATGAAGAGCGATAAGCCTGCTATGCGTGCTTCTCGCAGTCGTCGATGCAAAACTAAATTTAATTGCTCTTGAGAGAGTTTTTGGGCTACTTCGGCTTTAGTTTTTTCAAAGCGAACTTTTTCTAGTTCGGCGACCATTTTATAATCGTTTTTTTGGCGAATTGGTTCAACTAAATAATCGTGAACTAACTGGTAGCGATCGCCTGACTCTTCCCACATTCGCAATACTAAGCCTGAACCCACCAAAATGTCTAAAATTAATTCCAGAGTGGAGACACTCAGTAGCGTAATTTCTTCTTTTTTATTGTCTGACTCTTCCTCCTCTACAGGAAATTCCTCTTCACCGCATTTTCCAGATAATTCGTTGCGACTGTTTACCAAAGCAGTCACAAAATCAGCTTTTGTTTTTAATGGTCTTGTGCCTTTTTCATCAGTTAACTCAAACAATAATTTCCAACTTAGTTGTTCGTTTTCTCGACCACAATCTTTAATTACTTCCTCAAGCCATCGCTGTACTAGTTTTTTCGAGCCGCCACAAAGCTTGTACTGTTCAAGTGTGGTAATATTTTCTGCTTGAAGTTGAGCGCCGACTATTTGTAATTCTATTGGATGTACTTCGTCTAGTTCTCCTGCTAAATCCTCGACTAGTTGGTGAATTAATTCATCAGTCAGTTCATAATGTGAACGTTGAGTCAAACTGTGGATAATGCTGATTGCATCTTGGCTAGAGAAGTTTCCTAAGTAGTAACGAATATTCTTATCG
>CASBQC010000385.1 GCA_949127805.1 Nostocales cyanobacterium PMM_0081 | reverse complement strand
GCATACAATCGCTTATGGTCATTCGCAAATACTATTTCCGGAACATTTTATGCTTTGGTTAAGACAAACACACTACCCTCATTACCTCTACCAATACGCAGCTCGTTATCTAGATAGGTGATATCTAACCAGCCTTGTTGTTCACCGCTTTTAATTGGAAAATCAATCGCAGTGAATTTTTTACCAGCTTCAATTTGTTGGATAAAAGTTTCCGGATTGCTGTAGCCTATTAAGTTTTTGAAGCCGATGATAGACCGCTCAAATTTGACTTTGACGCGACGCTCGGAAACTGCTTCAAATTTAGCAGCCACGCTTACTAAACCTTCGAGTAATGGTAAGCCATAAATTTCGGCTATGTTGTAAACGCTGTTAGTTTCTACGCGAATACACTGATAAATTTGACCAACTTTTGACAAGGGTATGCGATCGAGATTTAATAGCCCAATACTAGTGGTGTAAAGCAGTCGCCAATTGCCATTGAGCAAATGAACAGCTTCAACCGGACGAGGTGTAGGGTTTAAGTCTTCTAAGTTAGCGATCAAAACTTTGATAGCCTGCTTTTCTAATTCAGTTGCCAAAATTCCCCGATTTGTATAAGCAATTGCATTAATTAAATCCGCCTTTGTCATCATGTGTCATTACCTCAAAAAATATCAGTATTAACTAGATATTAATGTTCTATGTATAGAGCCAGAACATTAATTGACAATCCGAAGCGTGCGATCGCTTACCGCGATTAAATAAAATTTTTTTCACGGATTTTTCTATGAGAGAGTTGAATGATTAACAATACATAACGCCTATATCAAGTGATAGACTCTTAATGTCTAGTTACTGTAGCCTTTTGGTGCTTTCGTCGATATGTTGAATTCTCCATTACGTGAAGAACCCCGCAACCAACGAGCCGCCGTAATTCCATTAAAGCAAGAGTCGTCGCTTTTAGACTGGTTGCAGTCAAGTAATCGTTTGATAGCGCGTGAAGTTCAAGAAGCGGAATTTTCATCTTCCGAAGATGATGTTGATGCTTTGATGGGTGTAGAAGATGGCGGAATTGATTATGATATCGATGATGACGACGATGTCGCCGTAGAAGAAGATTAATTCGTATTGGTAGGGGGCTGAGTGGCATAGTCCCCGTAGTTTAATGAATGTAAGTGTGGAGTGAAGGGAAATATCCGTGGACGCTAAATTATCTCCTGAGCAAGGGTTAAACATCTCTGGCATCGGTCTAGTCTCTTTATTGTGTGCAGGACTAAGTGTTGCAGCACTAATTTTAGATTGGATGGGCAATCGATTGCCTTGGCAGGGTATGTCGCTAACCCTGCCACTATTATTATCTGCGCTATTGTCGGGTGCCGTCGGTTTTTGGGTGATACCGTGGCTGCAAGCGCTCAAAGCAGGGCAAATCATCCGCGAGGATGGTCCGCAAGCGCATTTGAAAAAGGCAGGCACCCCAACAATGGGTGGCATTTTCTTTGTGCCTGTGGCGGTGATTATTGCTTGTATATGGTCTAATTTTGCAACAGAAGTAGTTGCAGTTTCCGCATTAACACTAAGTTACGGTTTGATTGGCTGGATTGACGATTGGCAAATTCTCCGCCGTAAATCTAATAAAGGTATATCGCCTCATATGAAACTAGCTTTGCAAGTTGGTTTTGCAGCACTGTTTTGTCTGTGGCTAATGTTTAATCAACCTTCTAATATTACGAATATCGCTTTGCCGATGTTAGGTTTTTCGTTACCTCTGGGATTTCTATTTTGGCCTCTGGCTGGCTTTGTTTTAGTAGCAGAAAGTAACGCGACTAATTTAACTGATGGTATTGATGGGTTGGCAGCCGGAACAGTAGCGATCGCTATATTCGCATTAGGTGTTCTCATCGCCCCCACATCGCTTCCTTTAATGGTTTTCTGTGCCTCTGTCAGTGGCAGCTGCTTGGGCTTTTTAGCTCACAATCGCAACCCGGCTCGCGTTTTCATGGGAGATACTGGTTCCCTGGCACTGGGAGGCGCTCTGGCAGCCGTAGGATTAATGACTAATAGCCTTGTCGCGCTGTTTATTCTTAGCGGTATTTTCTTCGTCGAAACCCTTTCAGTAATGGCACAAGTTGGTTACTACAAAGCGACAAAAGGTCCTGATGGTAAAGGTAAGCGGCTTTTCAAAATGGCACCCCTACACCATCACTTAGAACTTACTGGATGGTCAGAACAACAAGTAGTTGTAGTTTTTTATATTATCGCAGCAATTTTAGCTGTAATCAGTTTAGCGTTGGCGTAGCCTCTCTTACGGAGAATCGCTTAATTTTGAAACCGTTGAAAAAATAATTCCATAAAATCTCACAACCCCCATCTATCTAAAGGGGGTTGTTTTTACGTAGTGAGCGGTTTACCGCTCATAACAAAGGGTTCAGCCCTTACTACATTAAGTCCGCATTTGGCTAACCAAATGCACCAGTTCCGGTAAAATCAACTTGGACATCGCTAGTCGGACAGCATTACTAGAACCAGGAAGAGAAAAGATTAATTTATCTTGATAAATCCCCGCAACAGCACGAGATGCGATCGCTCTTGAACCAATTTCTTGATAACTTAAAAAGCGAAATAACTCCCCAAATCCCGGTAATATTTTTGAAAGTAATTTCTCAATTGCATCATAAGTTGTATCCCTCGGTGCAATCCCCGTGCCCCCATTAAAAATTATCACATCTAAATTAGCATTCTTACCCAGCAATTGAATTTGCTCTTGAATCTGTGCTGGTTCATCTTTAATAATTGTGTAAGCTCCTACAGCATGATTGGCATTAACGAGTAATTGCTGAATTAGCTGACCACTTTTGTCTGTTTCCCTTGTGCGTGTATCGCTAACTGTAACGACACCACAAGTCACTGACATTTCTGGTGAGTCAGGATGAGGTTGTTCCATACACTTTGCTAATCAGTAATTGAAGAGGGGAAAGGGAAAGAATAGACATAGAAAGTAGAAACTAATTATGCGTTGCTCGAAACTCTTGTAGAGACGTAGCAATGCTACATCTCTACATCTTTTTTGGAGATGTCTAATTATTACCAATTCCCAATTTTTATTGAGCTTTATTAAATCCTAAATCATTTTCGCCGGCGTACCGCTCCATAAAGCGCATAAAGCGCTCCCATTGTTCGCTAGATTTCATTATATGAACAGCTTCTAATCCTTCTGGTTTGCCGTTAACAAATTTAGCTTTCACTTCACGAGTGATGATTTCCCCTTCCTCGTCAATCATATACATACCAGTGATATCATCACTAACATCTTGATCCAAAGCTTTAGGATTGGTGAAAACAAACGTTGCTGTACCACTGTCACCAGTACGCGATCGCGTTAAACGCACCTCTGGAATGACATCTTCATTAATACCTCTGGAAAACTGGATTTTAGCCATGATGAGAGAGTTTAAACTTTTGTAATGGTTAGTTTAATATTCTCTCATCATTTAGAACTGCTTAGTATAGCGTTCCTTATATTTCTTAATTACGTATAAACCCTTATATTGCTTCTCGCACCGTTTACAGCAACTTGAGATGATTTAACTCGCTGGATGATAACTCGCATAACAGTTAAGAGTTGAGATATGAATATTATTTTGGATCAGCGTAGCGCACCGTACTTTCATCGCTAATTCTCTGCGAAACGAGTGCGCTTACCTCAGCGTCACGAGTGCGTTTAAATTTCAACCCTCAATTACCACTATTTTACACACAACTGTACTTAAGTACAATAATGAGTCTCAGAATGCCAAAGCAAAGGCTCTGTCTTCAAGTGAAAGTAACAGAGCCATTGTCAAAGATAATTATAAAAGACTAGAGATTACTTTCCAAAACCTTTACCGCGACTTGTAGTAGGAAGACAAATGCACTTTTCTAACTGTTCTAGCAACTGATTTTGATCTAAATTTTGACCAATCAGAACTAGCTGATTTTTCTTTTCACCTTTCCACTCATCATCATCCATAGTAAAGCGTTTGCCGCAAAGGTGGAAAATATGACGGTTTGGACTTTCATCAAACCACATAATTCCCTTCGCACGGAAGATATTCTCAGTTAGTTGGTTATCTAAGAAATATTGAAACTTCCTAATCGAAAAAGGTTTATCAATTTGGAAAGATAGTGAGGTAAAACCATCATTTTCTAAATGGTCGGAATGATGTTGGTGATGTTCGTGATCATGGTCATGATGATCGTGACCGCATGTAGAATGGTCATGATCGTCGTGGTCATGTTCGTGGTCGTGATGGTCGTGATTATGCTCATCAACAGCGTCAAAATACTTATCAGACTCAAACAGACCAACGCTGAGAATTAAAGGAAGTGCGACTTGCGATCGCGTGGTGCGAAGAATTCTTGCTCCTTCTTTAACTTCGCCTATTTTTTTCTCCAACTCATTTAAAGTCGCTTCATCAACTAAATCAGTTTTGTTGAGAACAATCACATCACCATAAGCAATTTGACTGTAAGCTGCTTGGGAGTTGAATAAATCCAAGCTGTAATTTGCCGCGTCTACCACCGTAATAATCGAATCCAGACGAGTCAAATCGCGTAATTCTGTACCCAAAAAAGTCAGCGCGACTGGAAGCGGGTCTGCTAATCCGGTTGTTTCTACAACTAGATAATCTAGCTTTTCTTCACGTTCTAAAACTTTGTAAACCGCATCAACCAAATCATTATTAATGGTGCAGCAAATACAACCATTACTCAGTTCCACCATGTTTTCGCCAGTGGAAACAATTAACTCATTGTCGATGCCAATTTCACCAAATTCATTCACTAAAACAGCCGTTTTCAAACCCTGTTGATTGGTGAGAATATGATTAAGTAAAGTCGTCTTTCCACTACCGAGGAAGCCAGTAATAATTGTTACTGGCAAGCCTTGTTTCGGTGCATCCATTGCTTGAGATTGGTCAGGAGTCACTGCTGATTGCATAGCGCTGTGTCAAAAAAATCAAAATGAAGGAATGTAGCGCAGATAGTCCAGAAAACACTAGCATAGGGATGCTGGACATCCGTCCTTTGCTGCTTACCCTATTATTACGTATCTTCTCATTAGAGCATTACTCTGTTATGACCCTAACCGTTTACAACACTCTCAGCCGTCGTCAAGAACCTTTTGAAACAGTCGAGCCAGGAAAGGTTAAGATGTATTACTGCGGCGTGACGGTTTATGATTATTGCCATTTGGGTCATGCCAGAGCTTGTATAGTTTGGGATGTAGTGCGTCGCTACTTACAATTTATCGGCTATGAAGTGCGCTATGTCCAGAATTTTACTGATGTTGATGATAAAATTTTAAATCGAGCGCGGCAAGAACACTCAACGATGGAGACGATCGCCGATCGCTTTATCAAAGCATATTTTGAGGATATGGCGCGGCTGAATATCAAAGAAGCCTCAGAATATCCCCGCGCTACCCATACAATGAATGGCATAACTCGGCTAATTCACGAATTAGAAAACAAAGGCTACGCTTACCCAAGTAACGGTGATGTTTACTACGCGGTTCGTCAGTTTCCTGAGTATGGCAAGCTTTCTGGACGCAAACTAGAAAATTCCCAAGCTGGTGCGAGTGGACGAGTTGATCTAGAAGATCCTGAGTATCAGCGCAAAAAAGATTCGGCTGATTTTGCTTTGTGGAAAGCTGCAAAACCCGATGAACCCGCTTGGGAATCACCTTGGGGTAAAGGTCGCCCAGGATGGCATATTGAATGTAGTGCAATGGTACGCGATCGCCTTGGTGAAACTATCGATATTCACGCAGGTGGGGAAGATTTAATTTTCCCCCATCACGAAAATGAAATTGCCCAATCGGAAGCAGTCACAGGCAAACCGTTATCTCGCTACTGGATGCATAACGGCATGGTGAAGGTGGATGGCGAAAAAATGTCCAAATCTTTAGGTAATTTTACCACCATTCGCGACCTACTCAATCGAGGCGTTGACCCGATGGCAGTGCGCTTATTTGTCCTGATGGCACAATATCGCACTCCAATCGATTTTACCGACGAAGCAATTCAGGGTGCAACAAACGGTTGGCACACCTTGAAAGAAGGTTTGCTTTTTGGGTATCAATACGGTGAAAAATTGGGATGGGGAGTGGGGGATAATTCTTTCTCCCCACTTCCCTCTCTTGTACAGACACAGGTTATCGCGTCTCTACTGCCTGAAATTGTTGAACGTTTTCAAGAAGCTGTAAATAATGACTTTAATTTCCCTGGTGGTTTAATAGTGCTGTTTGAATTAGCCAAAGAATTACGTCGCGAAGGAAATATTTTTGTCCATGAAGGTAAAACTGAAATACCACCTTTGGAGTTACTCAAACAATGGCATACACTTGTGACTTTAGCAGGTGTTTTGGGTTTAGAAGCCGAGATGAAAGCAGAACCATCTGTGAGTGACGGTTTAAGCGATGCAGAAATTGAAGGGAAAATTAAGGAAAGACAAGATGCACGGATTGCGAAGAATTTTGTTTTGAGCGATCGCATTCGTGATGAACTGCTTCAATGCGGAATTACCCTAATTGATAGCCGTGACGGAACCCGCTGGCACAGGAATTAGAGCAAAATGGTTAGTGGTTGGTTGTTAGTAGTTAGTAGATTGTTAGATTTTTTGACCATCAACCAACAACCATCAACCAACAACCATCAACCATCAACTATCAACCATCAACCATCAACCATCAACCATCAACAATTATGTGGTCTGAATTAACAAAGGCGATCGCTTCTCTGAATATCCCCGCTGATTGGATTGGTATCAGAGCCGTCAAGGAAAACAACTATAATTGTTATGTTCGAGATGCTTTACCCCAAACAAACGGCAAATCCTCAACTATGGGGGTGATGCTGGAAGTTTTGGTTAACGGTTGTTTCGGTTACGCTGCTACCAATTCTTTGGATCTTGCCAGCTTACAAGATGCTGCCGAAAAAGCTTATAAACAAGCACTTGCTGCCAGCGAATGGTGGATATATCCCTTCAGTGGAAAAGAACGTCCCAAAGTAGTTGGTGAATATATCTCCCCATTTCTTAAACCATTAGATGCAATCAGTCCGAGAGAAATAAATGATATACTTATTCGCATTTGCAAAACTTTAAAAGTTGACGATAAAATCATCCAAACCACAGCAAGCACCACCACCACCGAAAAAGAAACTTGGTTTATCAGCAGTAACGGTTCAGAAGTATATCAAAAAATCTTGTCTTTAGGCACTCATTACGGAGCTACCGCACAAGATGGAGCGATCGTGCAGCAGCGCAGTAACAACGGCTGGCAAGCACACTGTTACCAAGGTGGCATGGAACTGTTAAGAGAAGAAGAATTATGGCAACGGGTGCAGCAAATTGGCGAACAAGCAATAGAACTATTGACAGCGGACGAATGCCCGTCCACGCGCACCAACTTAGTTTTAGCACCAGACCAAATGATGCTACAAATCCATGAAAGTGTCGGACATCCCCTAGAAATCGATCGCATTTTAGGAGATGAGCGCAACTACGCCGGCGGCAGCTTTGTCAGCAAAAGTGACTTTGGGAACTTAGTATACGGTTCTGAGTTAATGAACATCACCTTCGATCCCACCGTACCCGGAGAGTTTGCCAGCTACAGCTTTGATGATACTGGGGCAGTGGCAACACGGGAATACTTAATTAAAGAAGGCGTACTTCAGCGCGGTTTAGGTAGCTTAGAAAGCCAAGCTAGAGCCGGTGTACCAGGAGTTGCGTGTGCGCGTGCTTCTTCATGGAATCGACCAGCGATTGATCGCATGGCAAACTTGAATTTAGAGCCAGGAAACGCCACGTTTGACGAAATCATCGCCGACATAGAACACGGCGTTTACATGGAATCTAACCGTTCTTGGTCAATTGACGATCGCCGTTACAAATTTCAGTTTGGCTGCGAATACGCCAAATTAATCGAAAACGGCAAACTCACCAAAACCCTCCGCAATCCCAACTATCGAGCCACCACACCCGAATTTTGGCACAGCTTAATCAAACTAGGAAACTCCTCTAACTGGCAAATGTACGGCACAGCTTACTGTGGCAAAGGAGAACCAAATCAGGCGATTTCCGTCGGACATGGTTCACCCATTTGTTTATTTGCTAACGTCGAAGTCTTTGGGGGAGGCATCTAAAAAAGGTAAAAGTAAAAAGGCAAAAACATTTCTTTTTACTTAAGACTTACGCAAAAACGGCAACAAACTCTTATTCCTCTGTGTTCTCTGTGTCCTCTGCGGTTCGTTTCTTTTGAAAAAAATGCCCATGAAAATTGACGAATTATCAAGTTTAGAAATCAGCTTTAATAGATTGATTGAAACTCTGCTAAATAAAAAAACAGACAGTGAACACTTTACCGTCAAACTACACAGTGAACGCAGCCAATTTACGCGATTTAATCAGGCTAAAGTGCGACAAACGGGTTGTGTTGCTGATGGTTGGATTCAACTTAATTTAATGCAAGATCAGCGCAATAGTTTTCGACAATTTCCCTTAACAGGCAATTGGGATACAGATTGGCAGGTTGCATACAATGCTTTAGAAGAACTAAGAAAAGAATTGCCTTATTTACCCGCTGATCCGTATCTAGTATTGCCATCAGGAACAAATACCAGTAGGGAAATACATTCGGGGAAATTATTGCCAGCAGAAGCGGTAGTACCAACAGTACTAGAACAAGTTGCCGAATTAGATTTTGCTGGAATATATGCTGGGGGTTCGGTAATTCAAGGTTATGGTGATTCTAGCGGTCAAAAACACTTATTTGCAACCGATACTTTTACCTTAGATTATTCTATTTTCACGATTTCTGGACAAGCTGTAAAAGGTACTTTTGCCGGAAGTGATTGGGATTTAAATGCTTATATAGCGAAAATTAACGAAGCGAAAAGGCAAATAGAACTGCTTTCACATTCGCCGAAAGAATTATCACGGGGAAATTATAAAACTTATTTTGCGCCGTCGGCTGTTTCTGACTTATTAATGATGCTTTCTTGGGGTGGTGTCAGCGAAGCTGATATTCAACAAGGAAATAGTGCAATCGCTGCGATATCGCGTCAAGAAAAGCAACTTTCTCGCTTATTTAATTTGAAAGAAAACTTTCAACACGGGTTGGTGCCGCGATTTAATGAATGGGGAGAAATGGCAGCGCCGGAAATACCTATAATTCAAAAAGGTATGTTAGTAAATACCTTGGTGAATTCTCGCACGGCTAAGGAATATGACAAAAATGGGAATGGTGCGAATGGAAATGAGTCATTACGTGCGCCAGAATTGAGTATGGGAAATTTAGCATTTGAGCAGATTTTGCCAAGTTTAGATACAGGGTTATATGTATCGAATTTACATTACTTGAATTGGAGCGATCGCCAAACTGGTAGAATCACAGGTATGACTCGTTATGCTTGTTTTTGGGTGGAAAAGGGAGAAATAATCGCGCCAATTGAAAATCTGCGTTTTGATGACAGTCTGTATCGTTTTTGGGGAGAAAATTTGATAGACTTCACCAATTTTCAAGAATTCATTCCCGAAGTGGGAACATACGAAAGTCGTCAACTAGGAGGGAGTATGGTTCCTGGGATGTTGGTTGAAGATTTCACTTATACATTGTAATGACTTATGACTCAAGCCCAAGTCGAACCCAAGCCATACAACTTCGATGAATTTATCAGATGGTATCCGGAAAATTCGGAAGTCCGGTACGAACTGTACAATGGAGTAATTATCGAAATGCCCAAGCCAAAGGGAAAACATTCAAATCTAACAGGTTCCCTTATCGAGCAACTATTGATAATTATCAGGCTTGGGGGCTTTGGCGGTATCTGGACTATTCCTAGAGAATCGATCGTTAAACCCAAACGGGAAAAATCAGGTTATGAGCCGGATATCATTGTTTTGAACAAAGAAGTTTTGGGGACGGAAACCCGGTGGGAAAGCGAATCGATTATCCAAAATCCGGATTCGGTTAAATTAATCGTCGAGGTTGTTTCAACTAATTGGCGTGACGATTACTACGATAAATTTCGAGATTATGAGGAAATGGGCATCGAGGAATATTGGATTCTCGATTACGCAGCGCTGGGGGCAAGAAAGTTTATTGGCAACCCCAAGCAACCTACAATTTTTATTTGTAACTTGGTTGATGGAGAATATCAGATGACGACCTTTACAGGAAACACGACCATTGTTTCCCCAACCTTTTCCCAATTCAACTTAACCGCACGGCAAATTTTCGATTTGGCTTCGTAGAAAAGTTTTAACCGTTGATACAAAAAGCTCAAAAATATTATATTAAAGGCAGAAAAATTGTCTCCAATCTCACAAATAAAAGTTAAAAATATCGATTAGTTATCTATTTCTTCTTACCAGGAGATGAATTGCGTTGTGGTGGTGTGTCTGGATACAGTTGTTCGCGTCCATTGCGGATAACTCGCAACATGTCGCTGAGGTTTTGCTCGATATTTTCCAAGACACTATCAGCATAGGTATCGGCACCATTTTCAATTTCTTGAGCTTGGGCGATCGCTTGAGTGCGAATTTCCTCCAACTCTTGCTGACAAGCACGCCGTTTGTGCTCAATTTCTGCCAGGGTTTCTTCCATCATCGCATCACATTCTTGCTGCACTTCTTGCCGAAGAAGAAGCGCTTCTTTTTCTGCTTGTCGGATAATGTCGCTTTCAGCTAGAATTTGCGCTCTTTTGGCTTGTGCTGCCTCTACAACTTGCTGTCCATACTCTTCCGCCTCCAGCAGAATTTCCTGCTTCTGTTCGATAATTGTGGCAGCTTCTTGAAAAACAGATGGCAAAGAAACTCGGATAAAATCAAGCTGATCTAGCAGCTTTTCTTCATCCACTAACGTGCGTCGCGTCAGGGGAATGTGAAAACTAGAAAGAATAATTTCCTCTAAGCGGTTGAGTTCCTGCTGAATTTCTACACTTCCCATTCCTGAAACTTCTCCATAGGAGTTTGGGTCGGCAAATTCCTGAGGTTCTGGGTTGTTTCCGTTTTGATTGGGTTCGATACTGTCTGTTGGTGAGCGTAGCATTGGTATATATCTAAAGCGACGTGTGGGGGAACAAGATGATCGATAGAGCCACCAAACCTTGCAATCTCTTTTACCACACTACTACTTAAAAAACTATACTCGTTTGAGGTAGCCAGAAAAACAGTTTCTATTTGAGTAGAAAGGGTTTTATTAGTATGAGCCATTTGTAGCTCGACTTCAAAGTCGGAAACTGCCCGTAAACCCCGTAACAAAACTTGTGCTTGCTGCATGTGGGCATAATTGACGCTTAAACCATCAAAGCTGTCTACTTCTACATTGGGTAGATGTCGTGTTGACAGACGAATCTGTTCTATGCGTTGTTGCACGCTAAACAGTGGCATTTTGTTTGGGTTACGCAGCACAGCGACAATCACCTTCTCAAACAACCTACTTCCACGTTGAATCAAGTCAAGGTGTCCTAAGGTGATGGGGTCGAAACTACCCGGATAAATGGCAATCACAATTTTAGATGCCTCACAGTTGTTTAGGTGATTATATCGGAACTCGATTGATAGATCGCGAACCGCTATTTTTACTTTAGAAATAAAGGTGATAATTTTGCGCCTAAGAACCTTAGACTAGAATAGGACTTACGCAGAATGATGAAAAAACGAACCGCAGAGGCGCAGAGAACGCAGAGAAATAAGAGTTTGGGAGAGTTTTTGCGTAAGTCCTATAGAAGTCTGATGAAGCAATAAATATCCTAAACCCGAAAATTCAAACTTACTTTTCCTTTGATTGTCTATCCTATTTTGTCAACCCAAGGCGACTTAAAATCAATTCTATGGATGAGAACACAATATTTCGCTTGTGTCAACCTATGGTATATAAATGCTCATCAACTAAGAGCATAGACTTAGGAAAAATATATTCTTTAGTTAACTTAGGCAGATGCAACTCTTGCCTACTGTAATGCACACACTGATTATTATCATTTTTTAGGTACTTTTGCATGGCACTGGATTTTTTCGCCTTGCCTTTGGCGTTTCAATTTACTTCTCCAGGACCGATTCTATTTAAAATCGGATTTTTAACTATCCGCTGGTATGGCTTATTGATTGCCTCAGCGGTGTTAATTGGCGTTAGCTTATCTCAGTATTTGGCAAAACGGCGTAATGTTAATCCAGAATTGCTGAGTGATTTGTCAATTTGGCTGGTAATTGGAGCAATTCCCGCTGCCCGGATATATTACGTTTTGTTTCAATGGGGAGAATATGCCCAGCATCCAGAACGCATCATTGCGATTTGGCAAGGAGGTATTGCGATTCATGGTGCAATTATTGGTGGAGTTGTGGCAGCGTTAATTTTTGCCAAACTTAAGCAAATTTCTTTTTGGCAATTAACAGATTTAGTATCACCTTCGCTGATTTTAGGACAGGCGATCGGGCGTTGGGGCAATTTCTTCAACTCTGAAGCTTTTGGGGGTCCGACTAATTTACCCTGGAAGCTATACATTCCACCAGAACGTCGTCCTCCAGAGTTGGCTAGTTTTGAGTACTTCCATCCCACTTTTGTTTACGAATCTCTGTGGGATTTAATGGTTTTCGCTTTGCTGATGACTTTGTTTTTTCGGAGTTTGCGATCGCAACCACGCCTAAAAATAGGCACTTTATTTATGGTTTACTGGGTAGCCTACAGCTTAGGACGCTTTTGGATCGAAGGTTTGAGGACTGATAGCTTGATGCTAGGACCGCTAAGAATCGCACAATTGGTGAGTTTAACCGGAATTCTCTTAGGATTAGCTGGGCTAGCTTGGCTTTACTTAGCTAAACGCCCTTTACCTGATATAGTTTCCACACCCAATGGGGATGGGGAGATGGGGAGGTAGGGAGATGGAGGGAGTAGACAACTATCAACTAACTCCTAACTGTACAGACGTTACGAAAGGAACGTCTCTACCAAACCAGTAACCATTAACTATTAACACTAACAAAAATAAAAAATGCCCCAGAGTTTTCTCTAGGGCTTAACCAGGGTGCATCTACCATTCATCTCTACTAGGCAAAGAGTATTTATCCGGAAGGATACTGAAAAAATGCCAAAAAAAAGTTTTTGCTAAATTATTCTGTGCTAATTCATGAGTGATTATACGGTAATAAGTGGGAATAAAGAGTATGGTCATTTGTTATTACCAGCAGTATATATTGTGGGAGCGGGTCCTGGCGATCCAGATTTATTAACGGTAAAGGCGCAAAAATTGCTGAAGCGTGCTGATGTGATTTTATTTGCAGATTCTTTAGTTCCTGAAGAGATTTTGCAACTTTGCCGTGAAGATGCGGAGATTATTCAAACGGCAAATAAGACTTTAGAAGAGATTTTGCCAATAATGATAGAACGAGTGCGATCGCATAAATCTGTCGTTCGTCTTCATTCTGGTGATCCAAGTCTCTATAGTGCCATCCACGAACAAATGCAGCTTTTGGCAGAGGCAGATATTCCCTTTGAAGTTATACCAGGTATCAGCGCTTTTCAAGCCGCTGCTGCTAAACTTAAAATTGAGTTAACTATTCCTGGTTTAGTCCAAACCATCATCCTCACCCGCATCAGCGGACGTACAGAAGTTCCCCCCACAGAAGAATTATCCAGCCTCGCGGCACACCAAGCTAGCCTTTGCTTGTATCTAAGTGCGCGTCACGTTGCGTCTTGCCAAGCCAAACTACTAGAACACTACCCAGCTGATACCCTAGTGGCAATTTGCTATCGAATCGGCTGGCAAGATGAAAAAATTATGGTTGTTCCCCTTGACAAAATGGCAGATTGTACCACCGAAGAAAACCTGATTCGTACTACGTTATACGTAATTAGTCCTGCACTCTCGCAAGTAAAAGGCGAAGCGCGATACTCTAAAGGAATCGCTTTGCGATCGCATTTATATCATCCCGAACACAATCACCTATTTCGCTCGTCTTTGTAGTGAGAAGGGGAG
>CASBQC010000384.1 GCA_949127805.1 Nostocales cyanobacterium PMM_0081 | reverse complement strand
GGTTTATATCCCCTTATTAATTCGTTCAGCAGTTGACAAACTCTCAGCCAGTTTCAGTTTAAACCAAGTATTACATTATGTGATACCCCTTTTCTTTCTGAGTACGGCGATGTGGTTAATGCGTATGGCTTCCCGCATCTGGCTGTTTGGAGTGGGGCGTCAGGTGGAATTTGACTTGAAACAAAAGATTTTTGAACACTTACTGAAACTAGAGCCGGCTTATTTTGCTACCAATACTGCTGGTGATTTGATTAGTAGAGCGACTAGTGATGTAGATAATATCCGCAGGTTGTTGGGTTTTGCTGTATTAAGTTTGGCAAATACTATGTTTGCCTATGCGTTGACGCTGCCAGTGATGCTGTCTTTGAGTGTGGATTTGACATTAGCATCTCTGGCAATTTATCCTTTCATGTTTTTTTTGGTGCATCTATTTAGCGATCGCTTACGCAACCAACAAGCATCAGTTCAAGAAAAACTTTCCGACATGAGCGATCTCATCCAAGAGGATATATCAGGCATTGCTTTAATTAAAATCTACGCTCAAGAAGAAAACGAGCGTCGCGCTTTCTCCGAAAAAAATAAGAATTTATTTGACGCTAACCTGAAACTAGCGAATACCCGAAATAGATTATTTCCCCTAATTGGTGGACTCGCCAGTATCAGTTCGCTAGTTATTATCTGGTTGGGGGCAACGCGGATTGCTTCGGGAAACCTCGGTGTGGGGGATTTTGTCGCACTATTGATTTATGTAGAGCGTCTGGTTTTCCCCACTGCTTTGTTAGGATTTACAATTACTGCTTATCAACGCGGTGAAGTTAGTATCGATCGCATTCAAGCAATTCTTTCTGTCACACCAAGAATTGAAGACACAAGCGCCGCTATACATCTACCTTTAGACATAATTAAAGGGGAACTGTCAGCGAAAAATCTCAGTTTTACTTATCCGGGTGCCACCACCCCAGCTTTAGACAAAGTTAACTTTACCATCTTTGGTGGGGAAACTGTGTCAATTGTCGGTGCGATCGGTTCGGGTAAATCAACTTTGGCGAATGCTTTGCCACGTTTGTTAGATATTGAATCAGGGCAGTTATTTTTGGATGGGAAAGACATCACCGAGATAGAATTGGCTTCTTTACGTGGAGCGATCGCCTACGTTCCTCAAGATAGCTTTCTCTTTAGTACCACCATCCAAAATAATATCCGCTACGGCGATCCTTTCAGCGAACAACAAGATGTAGAATCTGCCGCGCATTTAGCGCAAATTCACCCAGAAATTATCAATTTTCCGCAACAATATGACACTTTGGTCGGAGAACGTGGTATCACTCTTTCTGGCGGTCAGCGACAACGCACAGCTTTAGCTAGAGCAATGTTAGTTGATGCCCCAGTGTTAGTTTTGGATGATGCCCTCTCCAGCGTTGATAATCAAACAGCTACACAAATCTTAAAAAATCTCTCTGGTGGTACGCAACGTAAAACTGTTGTTTTTATCACTCATCAATTATCTGCCGCTGCTGTTGCCGATCGCATTATTGTGATGGACAAAGGTAAAATTGTCCAGACAGGTAATCACTTAGAACTTGTCCAACAACCGGGGCTTTACAGAACTTTATGGAGTCAGCACCAGGTAGAAGAATTACTGCATTAAGAGTGTAGCAGACCTTGATTTTATTAATCCTAGTTAAGTTGAGGGATTACCAATGACAGTCTCTATAGAGTATATCCCCGTTACGCCAATTGAATACCCGGATGAGGATGGTAAACCAATGGCTGAAAGTGACCAAGCGCGTTTTTATTTACGTTATGGAACGGAGGTGCTAGAGGTTTACTTTCAAAACCTTCCTAATGTGTACGTTTCCGGAAATTTATTTATTTACTACGAAGAAGGTAATCCAGAAGCAGTTGTTGCACCAGATGTCTTTGTAGTTTTGGGTGTTGAAAATCTCCAACGTCGTTCTTACAAAACTTGGCAAGAAAATAATAAAAGTCCTGATTTTGTTTTAGAAATTACATCAAAAACAACCCGCAGTAAAGACCAAGGTGCAAAGAAAGGAATTTACGCTTTTTTAGGAGTGCGTGAATATTTTCAATATGACCCTACAGGTGATTATCTTAGTCCTCAACTTCAGGGTTTACGCTTAGTCGCGGGCAATTATTTTCCCATTGCTAGTAATACCTTAGAAGATGGTACTGTGTCTCTAGCGAGTGAAGTTTTAGGGTTAGAGTTACGAGTTAAGTCTGGGGATATGCGCTTTTACGATGCAGCAACAGGCAAAACACTGCTAACTTATGAAGAAGAAGTTGCTGCACGACAAGCTGCCGAAGAGAAAGCGCAAAAATTAGCGGCTAAACTCAGAGAGTTGAATATTGATCCGGATGCACTTTAGCACAAGATCCCCGACAACTTTTACGAAGTCGGGGATCTGAAAGATAAGAACATGCGTTAGTTTTTTTGAGATTTGGGCAATATAAATAACCTCAAAAAAACTATTTGGCATAAACGATGTTTCAAACTGAGTTATCAAATCGTGTTTCTGGAGAGTTTCCTGGATCTAAGTTACTGTATTGCCATGTTTACGCGATCGCATCTCTACTTATAATTAGCCTGCTGAGTTCATTTACGCTGACACAACCTCACCAATTTATATCTAACTGGTTTGATGGCTTTCTGGGGGGGTTAGCACATCCTGTACTAGGTTTGCATCATTTGGTTAGTGTGGTTGCTATTGGCTTAATTTCTGGTGGAGTTGTGCGTGGTGCTTTGATACCCGCAGGGTTTGTCCTAGCAACCTTGTTAGGAATTATCAATCATCTATTATATCTGGATTTACCAGGCGCCCAAACAGCGATCGCCTTTTTCACAATCGTTTTTGCGGTTATCCTAGCGATCGCTAATCAACCAAATCTAATGGTGATGGTGGTGCTGGTGGCTACAGCTGGTTTATTTCACGGTTACACTTATGGTGAAGCGATTTTAGAGGCGCCAATCAGTTCACAGGTTGCTTATATGCTGGGTTTGACCTTGACTCAATTTGTTGTTGCCATGAGTGCCAGAGAAATTGGCAATATAATCCGCATAGAGAAACTTAAGAATATTTGCTTCGTCGGCTTCGCTTTTTGGGCGATCGGCATCGTTTTTCTTAGCTATTCGATAATATAATTCACTTTAATTTCAAGGGAAGAAATCATGGTAATTGCTAAATAGTATGAGCAAGGCTCTTTATTAGCAATTACCCATAAACAACTAAGTTCTTAGAAAGCTCCCACTTTTGCAAGTATGACGTAGATTGTTTTGAAAATCAACTGCAAGTCATACAGCGGATGCCAATTTTCTTGATAACGCAAGTCTAAATCGACGACTTGTTCAAAATTTTTCACGCTCGAACGACCGTTCACTTGCCATT
The DNA here is from genome assembly GCA_949127805.1 of Nostocales cyanobacterium PMM_0081. Taxonomy (GTDB): domain Bacteria; phylum Cyanobacteriota; class Cyanobacteriia; order Cyanobacteriales; family Nostocaceae; genus Hassallia. The sequence goes on along the minus strand of CASBQC010000384.1, from coordinate 2,853 downwards.
CACCAGTCATACCTGGTTTAACATTTAAACGTTGCCAGTGACGCTCATTGTAGTAAATTACTTCATCAGCGGTAGGTGGACGTGTTCCGACTAAACTCATTTCCCCTACTAGCACATTCCAAAACTGGGGAAGTTCATCTAAACTGGTACTTCTTAAAAATCGCCCGACTTTTGTTACACGGAAGTCATTTTTATTTTTAAACAAAAGTCCATTAGCTTCGTTATCCACTAATGATTTTAATTTCTCGGCATCAACAACCATTGATCGGAATTTACGCATATGAAATGAACGTCCTTGTAGTCCATAACGTTCTTGAGCGAAGAAAATTGGACCTGGACTATCGATTTTAATTGCCAGTGCGATGGGCACAAAGGCGATCGCTAAAATCAAAAGTCCTATCAAGCTTCCCAAAATATCTAAACAACGTTTAAGTTTAGACTGCACTGATGGGTGAGGGGTTATTTCTAATTCCCAAGCTTGTGAAGTTGCACCCTGGAAAACGGTTTTTAATGGTGTTTGGTACATTGCCAAGCCGAATATTTAGCGAAAAATGTAAAATCACGGAGGTTTAATTCGACTATATACTTAGCTTCATGAAATTAAAATCCATCTCTTTAGTGGTTTCACTGAATCTTCATGAATAAGATTGGAATCGTCACAATTTGATAAACTTAATGTAAAGTTAAGAAAATATTTCTTATGGTGGATGAAAAATATTTGAAAATGTGAAGATAAGATAAATCTATGTTAGAATTTCTGACCAAATGAGTGCGTATACTGAAAAGAATTTCCCACTTCAACAAATTGCCGTCAGTCAAGCTTTGCAAAAAGTAAGGCTGAGAACTTTAAAAATATAAAGAAATGTTTTACACTTCTGGCACAAAACATCCTGATGAAGATAGATTTTACTCGGTAATGGGTTAAATGGTACTGCTAGCACAATAGTAAATAGCAATATCTGAGTTAAGCGCAAGCCAAATCACACCTAGAAAAACAACTCATCTTCATATTATTCAGCAAAACCACTGAGGAATAAAATCGCAAACAGTACCACAATAGCAGCGAATGCAAAATGCTTTCTGTATTAACTGATTCAAACAATCTTTAGTGAGTTTACTTTTATGCTTTCTCAAACTTGGGGTGTTAGAGATATGGTATCAACAGGGGTCGAAGTTAAAATAAATCGCCTAGAATCGATTGTTGAGCAAATCGGGGAAGCAGTACTTGCTACCACGGAAACTATTGAACGTCTCGCGGAAAGAGTAGATACTATCAGCCTGCAAGTAGAAGAACAGGGAAAGCAGGTACAGCAGCAGGGTTATCAAATTTTGGCATTATGTGATGCAGTGCAGACCCTTGCTGAATCCCAGGATGATACACTGCAAAGGCTAAATCATCTGACATATACTTTAGATCGCTTAATGGCATTGATTCAAGGCGCACCTGAAGGATGAAGCCATAAGGTTCGCATCTAACGAGGATATCCGAAGTATAAAGTAGGAAGCAAACTAAGTTACAGTTTTAAACCCTTAGCTGAGTGACAGCAATTTTACCGGAAAAACAGACATCGACATCGCTGCCTGGGGTGCGATCGCGTTTGCTATATTCTCCTGCATAATAAAAATCATCGCCGTCAACTCGGTAATTAATCGGTAACGGTTTAGTGCAAGGTTGGCAAAATACCACTTCTGGATCTGGTTCTCCCGGCACTAAATGTGGTAAATTAACATTCCAAAAACTCCCAGACTCTAAAGGACGCTGAAGTAAGTCAGCTAAAACGCCTTTTGTCCATCCTGCCGCTACATCCCAATCTACATTCAGCTTGCCTTTACAATAGTGAGAAACCGCGATTCCGGGAATACCGTGCATCGCAGCTTCTCGAACAGCAGCTACAGTTCCGGAAATATACGCATCAACTCCTAAGTTTCCCCCAGCATTAATCCCCGATAAAACAAATTTGACATTAGTGCATATTTGTGATAAAGCAATTCTGATACAATCTGCGGGAGTGCCGGCGATCGCATATTCGCGGTCAGAACGTCGTTGCAGGTGAATGGGACGAGTTGTAGTGACTTGATGTCCGCAACCGGATTGATGGTGTTTGGGAGCAGCGATAATTATATCTTGACCCTTGACTGCTTTGAGTAGCGATTTAATTCCGGGAGCATCGATACCGTCATCATTAGTTAAAATCAGGGTCATATATTTTTTGCTTCAAAATTAAGTAGTCATCAAATTTCTAAGTAACCGTTCATAGAAACCTGAGCAATCAGGATATTAAGGCAGCAATGTCTTAAGAATCCCCAGCATGACGGCAGGGGAGTGTCAAAGAAACTTAGCTATTCTCTCCACGGCAGTTGTTAATATATTTGGCTCATGTACTAAAGCAAAACGAACATACCCTTCCCCAGATTTACCAAAGCCTGCACCAGGGGAAGCCGCAACACCAGTTTGTTCGACTAACTCAGTACAAAAATCTATAGAATTTTGACTCCAATGTGCTGGCAACTTTGCCCAAATATACATTGTTGCTTGGGGAGTAGGAACTTGCCAACCAATGCGGTGTAAAGCGTTAATAAAAGCATCTCGGCGTTGTTTGAAAATAGCAACACTCTTCTTTACCCCCAATTGAGGACCAGTAAGAGCCGCGATCGCGCCATTTAAAATTCCCCGATACTGATTAAAATCAACAGCTGCCTTTACCTGACGTAAAGCGTGAATCAACTTAGCATTACCAATTGCGTAGCCAATACGGAAGCCACCCATATTGTATGACTTGGACAGAGTGAAAAACTCAATGGAGACGCTTTTATCAGGGTCAGCTTGGAAAATTGAAGGAGCTAGAGGGGAGG
>CASBQC010000383.1 GCA_949127805.1 Nostocales cyanobacterium PMM_0081 | reverse complement strand
CCCCATGCCCCATGCCCAATAATTGCTTTTTGTAACAACTTATTCCCCAATCTTGTCAAAACAGGGAAAAGTAGTAAATGAACCGATCAAAATTCCTATTCTATTTGGAGGATTCGATAGATGCATATATCTGATGCTCAAGTTTACATAGCTCTCGTTGTGGCGCTAATTCCAGGGATTCTGGCTTTGCGTTTAACAACAGAACTTTACAAATCTTAAGCTGCCTGATATTCGGACGAGTCTATTAGGGGTTAGGAAAAATTTATGGTATTTTTCCTAACCCCTAATTGCCAATACTCTCTTTTGCCATCCCAGGCAAAGTATTAAAAAGCTGATAATCCTGGCAGTACGAAAGCAGTTTCCATCTTCCGGCTTGATACCGTAGATTGTCGGCAACTGAGTATTTACGTATGCCAGGTTTATTTTTTAACGATTAATATACGTGTAGCAATCTCGAAAAAATGAAGTAATATGACAGCTAAATAAAACCGTAATTAGTCTTGGTTAGATTTTTACGGACAGTATGACAGCAGCAGCGAGGTTATTTTTAATACTATGAATGCATTTCAACCCTCTAAACCCCCACTACAACCTATACAAAAACGTCGGGTTGCTCCAAGACCACGCCGGCATCTAAGACAACGCTCTTATCAGGTAATGGCATTGGAAACTACGGCAAAGATAGGGGTTAATGTTGTCATTTCAGTCGCTGCTGTATCTGCCTTGGTACAACTTTTGCCTTATCACTGGTTACAGCAAGACAAATTAAGAGAAATCGGCACTGAAGTCAAGTTGATGGAAGGACGTGTCAACGGTTTGCAAGCAGAATTTAGCCGTAACTTCGATCCGCACGAAACTAAAAGTATTATGCAACAACAATCTTATCGATTTGACCCCAGTCAGCGTCCAGTCGTGATTATGAACAAAAATGAAGAATAAGTGGAACAACCACCACATCGCTAATTAACAACAGTTAATAGTTAATAGCTATTGGTTTTAAAACTATTAGGTGGGTTTTGTCTGTGTAGCCGCGAATTCCATTCGCCTTATCTGCGGTTATTATTTATTTACGTAATTTTACTAATAAGTCATGATATTAATAATATAAACGACATTCAAAGTAGCGGTAATTGCCTAATTGCTGCACCTATCTGTAGGAGTTATCAATGTCCCACGGTTTGAAAGGGCTTGCAGTTACTAGCTTAGTAATTTCTCTAATTTGTCCAGTAGCACTAACGGCTAATGGCTTAGTCGTCAAGTATACACTTGCACAAACTGCGACAACTTCAAATAGCAAAGCGGAAGCTGACAGGCTGTTTCAAGAGGGTGTGCAGCAGTATCGACTAGGAAAATATCCCCAAGCGCTGCAAACTTATGAAAAAGTGCTGGAAATGCGGCGACAGTTGGGGGATAAAGCGGGAATTGGGCAAACTCTCAATAATATTGGGGAGGTTTATCTAGGTTTAGAGTTAGATGAGAAAGCTATGTTCGTATTGCAGCAAGCTTCAGCTATTTGGCGGGAATTACCAGACAAGGTGAAAGCGGGAGAAACCCTAGATAATATTGGTGGGGCTTATTTGTTCCAGGAACAATATGATAAAGCCTTGGAAATCTTGCAGCAAGCTTTGGCAATTCGTCGTGAAGTGGGAGACAAAACTGGGGAAGCTAAAACCCTCAGCCGAATAGGGGCAGTTTATGATAGAGGTTTTAAACAATATACCAAGGCTTTGGAAACTTTAAACCAAGCTCTGAAGATTCAAGAAGCAGCAGGAGATAAGTTACAAACAGGCTTAACCCTCAACAGGATAGTAGATGTCTACTTGGATTTGAAAGACTATCCCCGTGCTTTGGAGGTAGCACAAAAAGCATTATCGTTGAACCAAGAGATAAAAAACCGCGCCAGAGAGGGTGAGAGTTTAACGCGAATCGGTATAATTTACTTAGTACAAAATAAATACGATCAAGCCCTACAATTATTACAGCAAGTACTACCTATAACAAGAGAATCGGGAAATCGCTCTCAAGAAAGTCAGATTATCAGACGGATATCGGGCATATACTTCTTGCAAAAGAAAATAGACACTAGCTTAGAATTTGGGCAGCAAGCATTAGTTTTGGCGCGGGAAAATCAGTTACGCCGCCAAGAGATGAGAGCTTTAGATTGGTTGGTAAGAGTTTATGCACAAAGATTCTCTAACAACAAATCAAAAGGAGATTACACCTCAGTAAAATCAGATGCTACTCGCATTATTGAATTTTCAAAAGCTACCTTAACCCTTGCCAGAGAGTTGAAATTTCGGAAATATGAAGCTGATGCCTTATGGTATATGGGAGCAGCTTATGGCGAATTAAAAGAATATCAAAAAGCGATTGAAGTTTTGCAACAATCGGTCAGCATTGCTAAAGCAATAAAAGACTTAGATAGTGAATCATCGGTTCTTATCTCTCTCAATGGTATTTACACTGACCAAGGAGATCAGCGCAAAGTACTTGAGGTACAGTTACGTCTAGGAGAAATTTACCGAGAGCAAAAAGATAAATTATCTGAAGCAGTTAATTTAATCAGTTTGGGTGCGACCTACAATACTATAAATGAATATCAAAAAGCTGTGGAGGCCTACCAACAAGCTATAGTTGCAGCGCGACAAATCGAAATTGGTAAACAACCAGCGTATTCACAATATTTTGCATTGTCACTTGAGTTTAGAGCGTTAAATGGATTAAGTCGCAGTTATACAGGTTTTGGACAAGATGATAAAGCTGTTGATTTTGCTCAACAAGCTTTAAAATACACCCAAACTATCCGCAAACCCGATTTAGAAGCCAATGCACTGCTACGATTAAGTTTTTTATACACCAATAGTATCAAGGATTTCAATAAAGCGATCGCATTCAGTCAACAAGCTTTAACCATTGCAAGACAAATCAAAGCACCCAACTTAGAAGCAGAGGCATTAGACGAATTAAGCAACGCATATAATAAACAAGGAAATCAGCAAAAAGCGCTCGAATCCGTAAATCAACTATTAGAAATTGCCAAGCGACTGGAAAACTCCACTCTAGAGCTTAATGCTTTACGTAAACTTAGTGATATCTATGAAAATCAAGGTAATTACAAACAAGTATTGGAGTTAGCACAGCAACAACTAGCGCTGGTGCAAAAAGCAAAACTTGGAATCTATGAAATTTCTGCTTTAACAAATTTAAGTAAAGGATATCGCTTAACTGGAGATACCACCAAAGCAGTGGACACAGCGAAGCAAGCCATAACTTTAGCAAAACAACAGAACAGTCCTGCTGAGGAAGCGATCGCTTTATTAGAACTCAGCCAAGCATACAAACTTCGCGGAGAATACGATTTAGGAATTGAAACAGCGCAAAGTGCCTTAAGGTTATTCCACACAAAACAAAACTTTGCAGGAGAAGTATATGCTACGGCTGTAATCAGTGCAATTTATGAGGCTTTGGGAGAATATCAAAAAGTCATTGCAGTTGCCGAACCAGCCCTAAAATTATCACAGAAAATAGATAATCGCATTTCTAGCGCACAATTACTAACAGACTTAGGTAGTGCTTACACAAATATCGGTGACTATACTAAAGCGAAAGATGTTCTTGAGCAAAGTTTGAAAATTGCTAAAGAATTAAAGAATCCTAGTTTAGAATTAACCGCTCTCAATAGACTAGGTATCTATTACAGAGCAATTAAAGATTATCAAAAAGCGCTGTCATTCAGCGAAGAAAGTTTAAAAATTGCGAAATCACTTGAAAATCCGCCTCTTTTAGTATCTCCTCAAATCACTCTTGGTAGTATTTACAACGACTTGGGAGATTACAACAAAGCCAACGAATTCTATAAACAAGCACTCATTACATTAGAAAAACTGAATAACCGTGAAGATAAAGGAGTAGTCTTATTAAATTTAGCTAACATTTCTTTTGCTCAAGGGGAACCACAAAAAACTGTGGAGTTCTCCCAAAAAGCTTTAACTCTTTTTCAAGAAGTAAAATCTCCCCGACTGGAAGCGTTTGCTAATCAAATCTTAAGTACTGGTTACGGTGAATTGGGTAATGATGCGAAAGCAATGGAATCAGCCCAAAACTTTTTAACCTTTTCTCGCAAAGTGCAAAATCCTGTCTTTGAAAAATCAGCACTCACGAATATTGCAAGTCTGCATCGCAAATTTGGACGCAAAGATGAAGCAATTTCCACTTATAACGCTGCTTTAGCAATTGCAGGTGATAATGCTTACATTTATGCAGGTTTAGCCCGCGTTTACCAAGATAAAAATGATATTAATCAAGCGATTAACTTTTATCAAAAATCTATAGGTGGATTAGAACAAGTTCGGGCAAACATTCAAGGTTTACCACCACAGTTACAAACATCTTTTTTGCAAGCAACGATTGATTTTGATAAATTCAAAACCTCTGATATTTATCGTCAATTAGCCGTCTTACTCTTAAAACAGGGACGAGTTGAAGAATCCCTACAAGTTAGACAACTTGCAGGAATTCAAGAATTACGCGAAGGGATTGTCTTGAGTGAAACGGAGAAAAAAATCATTGCTCAATATGGTAGCTTAATTGCATTTGAACAAAAGCTGGAAGGATGTAGAAAAAGCAAGTGTAGTGAAGTCAAACAATTACAGACAATTCAAGATGAAATAAGCAATCAATATAATACTAAGTTAGATAAACTTGCGATTGGATTACGCAATCGTTTCGCACAAGATAATAAAGGCTTTTTCGACCCAGAATTAAGTGGCAAAATCCGCGAAATCGTCGAATCTCAACCAGATACAGTCTTCATCTCTCCTATAGTTTACGATAACAGCATTTGGTTAATTTGGGCTTCTAAAGGTGGTGTTCGCAAAGCTTGGGAAATCAAGAATGTTAGTGAAGAAGAATTGCGACAAGCTGTACAAGACTTTCGCAATTCCTTAGCAACAACCATCACATCCGTTAATCAGGTGCAAGAAAAAGGTAAAAAATTGTACGATTGGTTAATTAAACCTTTAGAAGGGGAATTGCGTAAAAATAAAATTCAAAACTTAGTTTTTGCACTCGATAGACAAGTGCGCTATGTGCCCATGAGTGCTTTATATGATGGAGAAAAATATCTCGTTGAACGTTACAACGTCTCTGTAGTACCGTCAGCAGCGTTAGTTGATATGAAAGAAAAGCTGCCTCCCGGTACTCAAAATGTCTCTGTTTTAGGATTAGGACTTACTAATAAAGTTCCTGGTTTCAATCCTTTACCAAATGTCCAAACAGAGTTAGATGGAATAGTCCGCAAATCAACAACAGATAGCAAAGGTATTTTTCCCGGTAAAGAGTTTTTCAACCAAGCATTTGACTTTGACACGTTGCGAAATAATTTACGCGGTAATCAAATTCTCCACATCGCTACTCATGGAGAATTTGTCTCTGGTAGTGCTGATGCTTCTTATATTGTATTGGGAACTGGGAAAAAGCTACCCATACCGGAAATTACTAATTTGTCAGATTTATATTATGTGCATTTAGTAGTGCTGTCTGCTTGTCAAACCGCAGTTGGTGAGAAGGGACAAGATGGTGTGGAAATTAACAGCATTAGTTCTAAGTTTTTATCACAGGGAACTAAAGCTGTAATTGCTTCGTTGTGGTTAGTGAATGATGAAAGCACTAGTTTATTGATGCAGAATTTTTACGGTAATCTGGCTAAAAGTACTAGCCAAAAACATATTACAAAAGCTGAAGCTTTGCATCAAGCGCAATTGAGTTTACTGTATGGTGGTAAGAATCCGCAACAAAATGATTTTTCGCATCCATATTATTGGGCGCCGTTTATCTTGATTGGGAATGGCTTGTAGTATGAATAAATCTCACGCACTCGTAGCAAAGACGCAAAGAAGAGGGTTATTATCAGGAGACGACGGCTTCTGCTTGATAGCGGATACCGGCTTCACCTAAGCGATCGCAAATGAGCGTGAATGCTCGTTTACTAGGGTGATGGAAGCCTAAAATAATATCACTTTTGGGAATACCTGCTGCTAAGAGGTCATCTACGATCACCAAGTCGGTGCTGTCTTCTTCAACCCAGATTTTATCGTTTTGTATCTGAAGGTATAAGATGATATGTTGGACTCGTTTTTTGCCATCCCAACCGCAACGGAGCCAAAGATATTGATCGCGCTTTTCGTCTAATATAAGGCGATCGCTGATTGTAGTTTCTGTGGTGTTAGTATGAGAATTAATCGTTTCATAATATCTCTTAAGGTTTTCTTGGATAGTATTGCGATAATGGGTTAGTGTATCCATTGCTCGATTTTCTCCTGTTGGGTGTCTACGATAATTAATTTCAGGTTATTTTCGCGTATTTAGACCACACTCTTATTTCTTCATTTCTTCCTTTGCGTCTCTGCGACTTTGCGTGAGATAAAAATAAGGTTTAAAATCAAAATTAGATGTGTAACAGCTAATTAATAAGCCTCACGCAAAGACGAGGCAGTGCGTTGGACGGGTTCCCCGGCTTGAAGCAACTGCCGTCGCAAAGACGCAAAGAAGAGGGTTATTATTAACCAGAGACGACGGCTTCGCTTTGATAGCGGATACCGGCTTGCTGGAAACGTCGCATTGCTTCACCCAAGCGATCGCAATCAGCAATCAAACTTATCCGCACATATCCTTCACCAGCAATTCCGAAAGCGTTACCCGGTGTCACCACCACACCAGTTTGCTGCAAGACATTCATGGCAAAATCTGTGGAACCCATACCTGGGGGACACGGAACCCACAAATACATCGTTGCTTTGGTTTTAGGAATATCCCAACCTAACTGCCCTAACTCTTGAATCAAAAAGTCGCGTCTGGTACAATAGCGTTGCTGCACTTCATGCAAGTATACATCAGGCAATTGCAAAGCGGTTTCCGCCGCAGTTTGCAAAGCGGCAAAAATGCCATAATCAAGATTGGTTTTCAAAGTTCGCAAACCTTGAATTACATGCCGATTTCCTACCACAAAACCGACGCGCCAACCTGCCATATTATAGGTTTTAGAAAGGGTGTGAAACTCTACACCGATTTCTTTCGCGCCGGGAATTTCTAACAAACTTGTGGGTTGATAGCCATCAAAAGCCAACTCAGCATAACATAAATCGTGTACGAGAATAATTTCGTGTTTGCGGGCAAAAGCGACAATTTCTTCAAAAAATTCGCGGGGGGCAGTGGCAGCGGTAGGATTGCTGGGATAATTGAAGTAGAGCATTTTCGCGCTTTGAGCAACGTCATCGGGAATTGCTGCTAAATCAATCAACCAGTCATTTTCCGGTTTGAGAATTAAGCTGTGGACTTTTCCCCCAGCGATCGCCGGTCCGCGAAAATGTGCGGGATAAGCGGGAGAAGGAACCAAAACTAAATCACCCGGATTTATAAAGGCGATCGCTAAATGTGTCAATCCCTCTTTAGAACCAAGTAGCGGCAAAGCTTCGCTATCAGGGTCGAGTGTGACACCATAACGACGATGATACCAATTAGTGATGCTGGTGCGAAAACTCGCAGTCCCTTCAAACGGTGGATAACCGTGATTGGCAGGATTTTGCAAAGCAGCGATCGCCGCTGACACAACTGGCTGCGGTGTTGGACCATCGGGGTTTCCCATCCCCAAATCAATCAAATCTAATCCTTGTTCCCGCGCTTTCGCTTTCAGTTCATCTAACCGTGCAAATACGTAAGGTGGTAGTTTTTGTATACGTTCCGCCGGGACAATCCAATCCAAATTCATTCCTCAACCTCGTCAATTCCCCTTATTGATACCCGCAAAGCTGTACTATCTATTGGTGCAGTGGTGGAAACCATCGCTGCCATCAACTGTTCTGGTGCAACTTTAAATGGTAGTCGATGGATGTCCGAATTAGGCACTAAAGCAATTTCTGCCGCAGTTTGCAACTCACCTAAAGTGATGTTGCCCAATCCTAAATCACTTAACTTTTGCGGCAAGCCGATTTCTGTATAGAATTTCAACAACTGTTGCCTTGCGGCAGCAGCTAGTTGATTTCCCTGTACCATTTCTTCTAAGCGTAGTTGCACCAAGATACCGTAAGCGACCTTTTCGCCGTGAATGCTGTCGTGTTTGCAAATGTGGGTTAAACCATTATGCACTGCATGTGCCGCAACAGTACGACATTGTGCCCCACCAATTCCGCCAATTACCCCAGCAAGTAAAACGGTAGCATCTACAACTTCTCGCCAAATGTCGCTTCCTGGGGTTTGCAGTGCTGCGGCTGACTTTTGAAACAAGATATCCCGCAAAACTCGCGCTTGTTGGACTGCGGATATAATTAGGGTTTGTTCTGAGTGTCCGCTGCTAACAGAGGCTTCGTACCATTTAGCGATCGCATCCCCAATTCCCGCAACTAAAGTACGTTGGGGGGCAGTTTCAATTAAATCATAATCAAGTATCAATAAATCAGGACACTGAGAAAGCGCCACATCATAAAGAAACGCACCCGTCTCAGAATAGACATTTGAAAGGGCAGTCCAAGCCGCACAAGTTGCACCTGAGGTCGGAATTGTTACCACAGGCAACTGCAATTGATGAGCGACTAACTTCGCTGTATCGAGTGCTTTACCACCACCAACACCGATAATGACATCAGCTTGATGTAATGTAGCCTTTTGCTTTAAAGATTTTAAACTATCTTCACAGCAATCTGCGCCATAAGATGCTTGAGCAACCTGCAATTGCTGTAAAATCGGTTGTAAACTATCTTGGGTGATAGCGAGAGTGCGATCGCCTCCCAAAATCAGCGGACGAGTTCCCAAACGAGCAATTATTTCACCGCAATTCGTCAACGCACCCGCACCACGGATGACTTTTGCTGGTGCGATCGTCAGAGTAAATAATGAATTAGAAGTTTGAGTAGACAAAGTAGGATGGAAAAATGATTAGGCATATATTCTAGTTTGCCAAAAAAACTTTCATATTATTTAACTTATATTTTGCACCTGACGATTAAAATCGCACCTACACAAACAAAACCCGCATGACAAGGGTTTCAAAGTCCACGAAGCACCTGGCGATTAAAATCGCAGCTACACAAACAAAACCCGCATGACAAGGGTTTCAAAGCATTAATTTTCCTTTAGTCCACGAAGGTGGACTTAGTTTGTCTAGCCGCGACTTCAGTCGTCGGGCAACATCTGACGTGCGAATTCTATTCGTCGAAAACTAAAAACAGCGATTTTTCACATAATCCGCCAGCCGCACAGCCAAAGCGACAATCGTCAGGGTAGGATTAGCAAAGCCGCCAGTAGGGAAAACCGAACTCCCGGCTAAAAATAAATTCGAGACACCGTGAACTTGACAATTTGCATCGACAACACCCTGTTTCGGGTCGTCATGCATCCGCGTTGTGCCCATATGATGATGCGTGCTGATAGATAGAACTTGGGGAAGTTCTGCATCCGATGCAATCTGGAATTCACCCAATCCAGCGCGAGTAAACTCTTGTGCGAGGATTGCTTGCGATCGCTTGATGCTAATAATATCAGTTTCAGTCCAACGCCAGTTTAACTGGGCTTTTGCACAACCAAGCTTATCAAGTTTACTACTAAGCATCACCCGGTTATCAGGATGCGGAGCTTGTTCAGTTTGACTAACCACTTCAAACATTGTAAACTTCTTATCTTTGTTTTTCTGGTAAGACCATCCACCTTGACTTAAATTAGAGAACATAGATTGCTTTTGAAAGTGACGTTTATACCATTGAATAAAAAGACTATCAAAGTCTTTAATCACATTCATTAAATGTTTAGGAACATCTTCAGGTATTTCTCTGCGTCGAGTTGCGGCAAGCAACATTTTCAAAGAAGCCTTTCCCGCTGTTCTAAATTCGTTATGTGTCGGAAAAATCGACGTTGTAAATTTATTAGGTCTGGGAAAAATCAACGCACTCATATTGAGTAATTTTTCTTGACGCATAACTTCTTGAGCTAAAGTAATTTTTCCCATTACTGGGACATTATTTACCAAGCGTAAATCGTATAAAGCTGTCGAATTAAAAATTTGGCGATTATTAGGGACAATCGTACCAGAGCGAATTAAGGGATGATCCATAAAGAACCTGCCCACTAAATCGTTTTGATTGCCTAAGCCATTTTTTTGCCTCTGATTTGATAGTAATAACAACCGGGCATTTTCAATCCCACCAGAAGCTAAAATAAATACTTTTGCTGTAACCCAAAATTTATTTCCTTGCAAAGAAGCTACTTTGACACGAGTGACAGTTTTAGCGGTTTCGTCAGTTTCAATTTCTACTACATTTGCATTCAAATAAGTCGTGATATTAGCCGAGCGATTTATTTTATCGCGATATTCATTAAGAAAAATATCGCGAGGTCCAAACTGAAACATGCTACTAGTTACATTATCAGTTTTAAAAGGTAGCTGAGGAGATTTATTATCCTCCCAAGCTTCAGCCTCATAAGCCAAATTTCCCAGCTTGCAAACAGCTTGAGCACGTTCGTAGAAAGGATTAAGATGAGATTTCTTAAAACACCATCCACTATATGGCAACCAATCGCGTTTTTCAAAGTCGATTTCGTCCAAAGGCATATGCCTTAAACCAATTTGCTTGTTATATATTTCAATACCCCAAGCATTAGCTAGTCCACCATATTGACGGCGTCGCATTTCATGTAGTTCGGGAAAATTATCAGCAATAGTTTCACCTTCACAAAGAGACTGTGTTTCTTGATTAAATTCCAAGTCACCACTTTCTAATAGACAAACTCGAAAATCTTGCCCAATAAATTCTCGTGCTAAGGTAATTCCGGCAGGACCTGCACCGACAATACAAACTTCAGTTTTAATGACTTCATCTGTAGGCAAATTACGGCTATCAATTAGCATGGTTCTTAATTTTCCTTGTTTTTTTCGTGTTATCTATGGGACTTACGTGAATTAATAAAAAACGAACCGCAGAGACGCAAAGTTCACAGAGGAATGAGAAAGAGAGAGAGTTTTTGCGTAAGTCCTAATCTAGTTATCTGTTGAAAAGATTCAAAATGATTTGTACTAATTTTTAAGCATTAAATACCGCAAAGGTAAGAGCAGTGTGGTAGTTGAATTGATGCAAAAAGATGCAAGTATCTTTACAAACAACGAAGATACTTGTGACGTTGAGAAATGTAGTTGTATTGCAATACACCCAGGCTGTTTACGAACCAGAAGAGAAAGCCTTAGCATTATGTACTACATACAATTGATGACAGCGATACATTTAGTAACTTTAGATAAACTCCAGAGCTAATAATTTAGCTTATCTATAAAAAGAAGGTTAAAACAGGATAAAAGATTTAAAGATATACTAAAGCTTTATCTTTGGTCAGATTCCCGACTTCGCAGAAGAAGTCCGGAATCTTGCAATCACCCGGTTAGGCAATTAAGCGGTTGGTTTTGGCAGTTGCGCGAATTTTTCTGGGTAAATTTCCACTGCCATTTCTGAGTCTTCACGAGAAGCAAGCGATCGCTTGACCTCACCCAAGTATAATGGTACAGAAACCCCAGGTTCTGGGTGGATAATAGTACGCGATCGAATTATCATTTGGTTATCTCCCCGTGAACTTGAGCGACCATAAGAATATAAATTGCTGGCTGCTTGACGTAAAGTAGCTTCTAATTTCTCTGGAGTAATGCTCGGTGGTATGGCAATCACCGCTTGTGTAGACCCATTATCATAAACTAGAGAATACTTCACTGCACCCGGAATCACTGTGCGACTTAAAGGTCCCAACGACAGTGCAAATAAACCAGCCGTCATTACCAGCATAAAGCCAGTCGCACCCACCAGCCGAAAGCGGATACCCCATTTCAAAATAAAACCCAGGATTGCGATCGCAGCGAAAACCAAGGTAGCAATTCCTGACCATTGAGTGTACTGAAGAAAATCAGCGGTTGTGAGCATAACAGTTGACTATTTAGGTGTTTTTTTCTGATCGATACACCTATTTTACCGGGTTGCATTACTTGAAATGAACTGCACCTGAGCTTTTAACTAAAAAAGCCAATAAGTAAAAATAATTTTGGTTATATACAAAATTTGCTAAAAGTTTTATTATGATAAAT
>CASBQC010000382.1 GCA_949127805.1 Nostocales cyanobacterium PMM_0081 | reverse complement strand
CGCCTACGCGGGTTTCATATCATACAGTCCGCGAAGGCGGACTTCGTTTGTGTAGCCCCAGACTTCCAGTCTGAGGGCGATTTGCTACTAACTTCGTTGAAAACCCTTTGTTGTCGGCTTTTTCCCCTTATCCTTAGACTTAGACTTATTCACATCTGCCAAAGCTTCTTGAAACAAGTTATGCAGATGTAAAGGTACACTAGCAATTTCCGGTAACTCTGGCTCAATCGGTTTATTGAATTCTTGCAAAAGTGGCTTCAAATCACTTTCCAAGCGAAAATCCGGACGCTGTAAATAACTTTGCAACACCTTTTCTAATTGAGTTGGGTATTGTTCAGCTAGCCGATACCAAACGAAAGCATTAATACTTTTATCTTCTAGGAAGTAGCGAATTACTTTTTCTGAACCTTCAATATTTTGCACATCAGCTTCTAAAATCGCTTTTAATTTACCATATGTGGGTAAAAACATTTGTCCCCAACGAGGATGAGAAAGTGCCGTTACTTGTTCTGCTTTCCTCAGCTCCACAGGTAAATCAACCTTCGGCATCACCATTTTATTATTGGCAGATTTATTGTTAAAGACCTGAGAAACTACTTTGGAGTCAGCACCCAATTCTTCCGCTGCTGCTTTGATTTCCTCTTCATCGATTCCTGCGGCTTCTGCGGCTTCAGCTAGAGATTTAGAAGTATCAATCCCCGCTTCTGTCAAGCGTTTCTCAGTCATTAACTCTTGGAATTCAACGACTTTTTTGTTAAGTTGGTATCCAGATAATGTGATTTCATCGCTGCCAAAAAAGTCAACAAATTCCTGATGATATTTTTCGACTGATAGCCAAGCTTCCTCTAATAAGTCTGGGGCATCACCGTACAGATTGTTTTTGTAGTTATCTTTGAAATTACCGATCGCTACTGCTAATTTTGGTTTACCTAGTTTACCCAAGAGTGTATGGGAACCAAAAAACATCCATTCAGTATCGCTTACAGGAGCAATTCGAGTTAAGAAAATTTCTCCCACTTTAAACCGCAACATTTCTTGAATTGTCAATGCATCAGTTGGCTTGACACTATAGTGTTTCTCTGTTAGCCAATTTACTAATTCAAAGCCATCAGGTAAAATTTGAACTACCGCAAATAAGCCAATAAAACTACGATGCCAACTGCGAATCAGGTTGCGTTCTGTATCTGGTAAATCTGGATGACTGTCTAAAAACAAATCAAGCGGTGTTTTCTCACCAACTTTGCCTTCAATGACAAAACTATCAATGATGAAATCTTGCTGTTTACTATCCCCAGAACCACGACGCGATTGTTCTGCTGCATAGGTTTCCAGCGCTGTAGCTAGTTCCCCTTCTGCATCAACCACAAAATCGGTTAAGGCTAGTTTTAATTCGTGCGATCGCTCTAATGTTACATCCACAAGGAAATTTCCCGCTTAAATAGATGTTAAATTATAGCTTGTGAGAGAATTTTCGCAGAAGAGCGATCGCTAGATTTACAAGTTATTAAGAATGTAGAGACGTAGCACTGCTACGTCTCTAGGGGTTGCTGGATAACACATATTTAAATTCGGTCGATGTCTATAGCATCAGGATCGACACCAAGCGATCGCAACTGTTCTTTTAACCTTTCGACTTGTAACTCAGCTTGTTTTGCTCGTTCCTCAGCTTGTTTTGCTCGTTCCTCAGCTTGTTCTCGTGCTAAAATTTCCTGCTGTAGCGCTTGCACTAACTCCCCAGGAGCCAATAACTTCTCTCCTGTATCCTGTTTATAAAAAGCAATCAATTGCTCGTCAATCTCTAACCGCAGTTGCAAAGCCTCACTTCGCTTATCTGTAATTAGCTCATACTCTTGTCTAATTAAACGATAACCCCGCAGTTGTTCGGGAATCCACTCTCCTTTGGGGTCAAATAACCAGTACTCCAGTACTCCTAACTGTTCGTAGAGAGTTTTTTTGAAACTGATATCTTGCTCTCTAGTTCCCGGAGAAGTCATCTCAAAAATGACTAATGGTACTTGTCCTTCTTCCCAAATCTTGTAATTATCTCTGGCTCCAGGTGCAACGTTATAAATTACCATTACATCTGGAGCTACCCTCAATCGAGGATAACCTTGAGCGTAGTAGAGAAACTGATCTGCCAAAACAATTGCCGATTTGCCTGCAAGATACTGACGCAAGGCAACAACGGTGTTAATTATTGCATCAGCATGAACAGAAGTTTCTGCCAAAGGTTCACCATCCGAACTTGGATAAAAAATATCAGTTGATTCAGATTTGGGTACGAGGCTAGTCATAACTCACGCCACCAATTTGAGGGGATAACTGAATGATTCTATTATATTATCGTTTATTAGTAAGATATAAGTTAGCTATTCGTCGTCATTTGAAAGCGGCAATGGGAACAATTGCAGATATTCTCTGGCAACGATAAAATAATTAACTTGAAACACTTGATGATGGTAAGTTGTGGATATGCATACAAAAATAGCTAGATGCATGTTTTCTAGCTAATCACAATATTATCAATGGAAGTTTTGATAAACAGTAAATCTGGGCATATATAGAGTTGAATACGAGATTGAGAAACCCGGTTAAAAGTAAAAGTGAACAAAAAGTGAGCAGTTTTTGGACTGTAAAGTGAACAACGCAATTTAAGAATATAGAGCTATTGGAGAAGCGGGAAGGAGGAAAGGAATATTTTTCTGAGTTCCTTTACTAATAACCAATAACCAATGAAAAATATGTCAAGAGATACCCAGATGACAAATACAACAACAATTGTTGCTAAAAAATCCTTGCACCGCTTGAGTTTCAAAAATCTGAATCTGAAAAAAATTATCGGAGCAAGTCTACTAGCCTTGGGTTTAGCCGTTGGTACAGTAACAGTTATACCAGTATTCGTTAATGCTTCCGACCATGATGACGGTGAGGTGGATACAAAAGGTCGCAACCTGAATTTAACTGATTTATATGTGTTCCGGGAAAAAGACCAAAACCCCAGTGCCAGTGAAGATGACTTGATATTCGTCATGAATACCAATCCGCGATCGGTTGCTCGTCAGCAGTATTATTTCAGCAGCAATGCCCTTTATGAATTTAAAATTAGCCGCGTTGCTGATAAAGATGCAACCCCCACAGGTCAACAAGATATGATCCTGCGGTTTCAATTTGGAGAACCCAACAGCCAAGGAGAACAACCATTTAAATTAACTGCACTCGCTAACGGTAAAACAATTGGTACAGATGAAGCTAAAACTACTCCCTTAAGTGCAGATAATAATAACCCAACTCTTAACGAACTAAACTTAGGAAACTCCAAAGTTAGTGTATTTGCAGGACTGCGGGAAGATCCATTTTTCTTCGATGTGGAACAATTTTTCCGGGTTCGTGCTGGAGCTTTGGGTATAGGACCCGCAGTTGGTTTTCGTCCCACCAACCAAGCCCTTGACTTTGCTAAAGGATATAACGTTAATGCGATCGTTGTTAGAGTACCACGCTCTTTATTACAAGGAAAGACTAAAGCCACAACCTTTGATGTGTGGGAAACTATCTCTGTCAGAAACCCCCGCAATCAGAAATTCCAACAGGTTGAACGTCTCGGACGACCGGGCATTAACGAAGGCTTAATCGTTACTAACGATTTTCTGAATGCCTTTAATAGTATTCCCCCCACTGCTGACTTAAGTCCTGCTGCTGCACCGGTGGGAGCAGAAGCGAAAGCTACCCTCAAAGCCCTGGGGAATGACGATACACGGGCTAACGCTTTACTGGGTGCATTCCTTCCTGACGTGATGCGAATTGATACTAGCCAACCAAGTGGTTACGGGAAAGCCCTCAACGTCAAAGGCAGCCCCATCACCGGACGTTTGCTTTTAGATGATGTGATTGATACAACTTTAAGCGTACTTACGAACGGTACAGTTACTGCCGATAACGTTTCCTACGAAGGTACTCCCGATAACCCAGCTCAAGGTCATAAACCGTTAGAAACACAATTTCCTTACTTAGCACTACCGAATTAGAGGGACACAAGAAGATTAGGAGAAAGCAGAAATTACAGCAGATTGCCCTCTAATCGAATACACCTAGAGACGTAGCAGTGCTACGTCTCTACAAGGAGAGGGGTTTTATATATACTTCATTGAGCTGAAATCTGCTGTATTATCAAGCGTTTGTAGTCAGGGATAAATCCCTCGAAAACAGAACTTACGCAAAAATTTTCTCTCTTCCTCATTCCTCTGTGAACTCTGCGTCGCGCCAGTCGCCTCTCCTTACGGAGACGCTGCGCGAACAACGGGGGGGAACCCCCGCACGGAGAAAGCGGCTTCTCTGCGGTTCGTTTTTCCGATCAGGAGTGCGTAAGTCCTAGAAAAATACGAACTCAACAAATGCTTTTCTCCTTTCCCGTCTGTGTGGTTCAAAAAAGAAAAGGAAATAACGGCAATGACCGAAGCTATTTACAAGCACAAGCTCAAACCTAAGTGGCTGTTACTCCTAGCAGTCCCCATCGCAACTACCCTTGTAGTCTCATACCTCTATTCCCAATCTTCCCAACTTCCAGCACCTTATCGTTACTCTCTTTCTCGCTCTTTACCAGGTACTGACAATCGTCGAGCTACCATCTTACAGGAAATCACCCTTTACCAAGAAAAAGTCCGCCAAAATCCGGAAAGTGGCTTAAATTTAGCTTCCTTAGCTCAAGCATATTTCAATATGGCAAAGGCAACTGGTGAAAGTAGCTGGTATTTACTCGCAGAACAAGCAGCTAAACGCTCCCTCTCCAATTTACCTTTCAATAACCAAAGCGCGGTGATAGTTTTGGCTCGTGTTGCCCAAGCTAGACATGATTTTACCGAAGCGATACAGTTATCCCAAGAAGTATTAAAAATTCAACCTCGCAATCAAGGTGCCCTGGCTATCTTGGTGACATCTAAGTTGGCAATGGGTAAACTACAAGAGGCAAAAACCGCTGCTGATACCTTAGTAGACAAACTTCCCACCCAAGGAAACTTAACTTTACAAGCCTTGGTACTAACAGCACAAGGACAAGAACAAGCAGCAATTGATACTTTTAAATTTGCCCTATCTATGGAAGAAGCCGGAGAAACAGGCAGTTCTACATACACGCGGGTATTACTCGGTCAGTTTTACTACAAACACGGACAACTAGAACTGGCAGAAAACTTATATAAAGAAGCTCTACGAATTATACCCAGGTATCCCTTAGCCCTACTGCATCTGGCAGAACTGAAAACCAGACAGGGAGACTACAAAGCAGCAGAGAATCTTTATGCCCAAGTTTTACCCAACTCCGAGAAATCATCCACAATTTACGATCATGCTGTTTTTCGGGGTAAAGCCAGAGTAAAACAATTGCAAGGTGAACAACAGCAAGCAGTAAAATTATTAACCGAAGCCGAAACCTTACTCAGACAACAAAATGCTACAGCACATGGTAATGGTTCCTTTGGACACCGGCGAGAGTTAGCACGGTTGTTATTAGAAAAGAATCGCCCACAAGATACCGATGAAGCCTTATCCTTGATGCAAGCAGAAATCAAGATTCGTCGGGATGCTCAAACCTTAGATACCCTTGCTTGGGCATTATCTGACTCTGGACGCATCAAAGAAGCTCAACAAGCCATCCAAGAAGCCTTACAACTGGGTACAAAAGATGCTGCTATATTCTACCGTGCAGCCATGATTGAAAAAGCATTGGGAAATAACCAGCAGGCTTTAACTTACCAAAAATTATCTCAACAAATCGATCCCACTTTTGACAAACAAGCGCGATACGCATCAGGACTGGGATTAGAGAATTTTGGATTTTAGCATTCCTCTTCTTTCTGCAAACTTTCAAAAAATATGAAAATCCACTGGCGTAAAATTAGTATCATTTCCTTCTTATTATCACTGCTGTTATCAATTAGTTTTAGCCCACCTAGCCTTGCACATTGGGCAGATTTGTCAGTTGCAGAAGTTATGGTAGGGGAAAAGGAAACTGCAATTACACTGACTTTTTCCACTGGCTTAGTAGCTTTTAGTGACGATAACCGGGATGGACAACTTTCCCGTGAAGAAACTACAACCCATAAAACAGAACTTGAACAATTTTTAGGCGATCGCATCTTTTTATCCAATGAGCAAGGTAAAAAAGGCACTGTAGCGATCGCACCTGTGGATACAAACAATTTGCAACCAGCTCTGAAAGTTAATGCCAATACCCACAGTACTTTGCAACTAAATTACTCTTGGCTACAACCAGTACAAAACCAGAGAATGCATTATGATTTGTTTCTGGCTGAAGCACCCGCAGCTCATTGTCTAGCAACAATCTTTCACAAAGGAAAAGTCCAAAACTTTATTTTTAATCGTCAAAACCGGGATTTTTGGTTAATTTCTGGTGCAGTCGGGCAATTTGGCGGTAGTCTTGCGATCGCGCTGATGGCTGCTTTTGTCTGGGGTGCAATGCACGCTATGTCACCCGGACATGGCAAAACCATAGTTGGTGCTTATCTGATGGGTTCAGAAGTAACTGCTCAACACGCTCTGTTTTTGGGACTAACAACAACTCTCACCCATACTATCGGCGTGTTTATCTTGGGATTGGCGACTCTGTTTGCTTCCCAATTTATCTTACCAGAACGGGTATTACCTTGGTTAAGTATCTTATCTGGTTTTATGGTGCTGGTAATCGGTTTAAATCTATTTATTAGCCGTCTGCGGAATCAGGATCATGATCATGATCACCACCACGATCATGATCATGATCACCACCATCACCACGATCATGAACATGAACATCACCACGATCATGAACATCACCACCATCACTTACCCTCAAACACCCCTGTAACGATGCGAAATTTACTCGCGTTAGGTGTTTCTGGTGGACTTGTACCTTGTCCTTCAGCTTTAGTTTTGTTATTAAGTGCGATCGCTATAGGACGTGTGGGTTTCGGACTAATGCTGGTTTTAGCATTTAGTTTGGGACTAGCAGCAGTACTAACAGCATTGGGATTATTGCTAATTTATGCCAAACAGTGGTTTGAGAAACTACAGTTACCAAAACCAAAGCGTCTATTAAGAATTTTGCCCGCACTCAGTGCATTTTTAATCTCGCTGATTGGCTTGGGAATTACCACGCAAGCATTAATAGAAGTAGGAATAGTACGGCTGTAAATATTCTCTGACTATTGATACAGCAGATTGCAACAGGCGTGAGGTACAGATTATTGTAAGGGCACAACAGTGTTGTGCCCCTACCTGTCTACCTCCGAAACCTGAAAAACGCTGTAGCCTATCATTTATTGAGATAGGCTATTATTAATCCTTTGTTCTTTCTTATAGAAATATCTAGAAGTTATCGAAGTTAGCGATCGCTTGCTTCATTTTCTCCATCACTTCATCAACAGGTATACTTCCTAACTCCCCGGAAGCGCGTGTACGAATGCTTAAGCTGTTGCTTTCAACTTCTTTCGCTCCAATTACCGCCATCACGGGTATTTTTTGCTTCTCGGCGTTGGGAAACTTTTGATATTTTCTTTATTTACGTACTCACTAACGAGTGATAGTATAGATTTATATATTTTTTATTTATATTTAAATTTATTAAAATGAATGAATTAGAACGCTGGGAGGAATATGCTCCTGGAGCATATGATGCTATTCGTAATGCTGATGATGTCAAAGAAATTGCACAGAACACTGGTTGGTTAGAGTTTCGTATTCAACGGATCAAAGATCACCTGTTCTATCGTCAACACGAATTAGATGACGGACTTAGATTATTTGACCCTCATCCAGAGATAGCTGATGCTTGGATTAGGTTGCGTCAAGGTCAACATAACTCTGAGGATTTGCGCCTACTTGAACATGAATACTTTGAGTCCCGGTTTGAGGGCATATTCCACACTAATTACCGCACTGCTCATGAGGCAACTGAACATTCTGGTCGCATATGGAATCCAGTAGCACCGTAATAGTTTAGCATAATGAGTTAAAACTGAAGTATTAAACACTTACAGACGGCAAATGTATTTATGGCTTTTTATGTATTGATTTTAAAAGAGAAGGAGGATGAGAAGAGCGTTATTTATCGCTTTGGTCCCCACGAAGACCATCTTGGATCTTTGTGGCTAGATAAATCCAGTGGAGAAGTCGAGCAACTTCAGGAAATACCTGTTAATAACTCCCAGGCATTTTACCAAATGGCAGCAACAAAGGTTCGACAACACTGGAAAAAAGGATCGTTCCCTGAAAAGACATGCTGGGCATCCTGAGGCACTTGGCAATTGAAAGCCTATCAACAAACTGCTGAATATGCATGATTGATAGGCTCTTCTCGATGCGTTGTCCGTTATCAAAAGTATACCTAGAAGTTATCGAAGTTAGCGATCGCTTCCTTCATTTTCTCCATAACCTCCGAAACAGGTATACTTCCCAACTCCCCACTGGCTCGTGTACGAATACTTAAGCTATTGCTTTCAACTTCTTTCGCTCCCACTACCGCCATCACGGGTATTTTTTGTTTCTCTGCATTGCGAATGAGTTTACCCAGGCGATCGCCACTCAAATCAACTTCCGCACGGATACCCAAAAGTTGCATTTTGGCTGCTACCTCTTTGGCAAAAGGTAGAAACTCATCACTCACCGACAACAATCGAGCTTGCACCGGCGCCAACCACAACGGGAAATCCCCCGCGTATTCTTCAATCAAGATACCAATCAGCCGTTCCAAAGAGCCAAAAGGCGCACGGTGAATCATCACCGGACGTTTGCGAGAACCATCTTCGGCAACATATTCTAAATCAAAGCGTTCTGGCAAGTTATAATCTACTTGCACCGTTCCTAGCTGCCACTCTCTATCCAAAGCATCGCTAAAGATAAAATCGAGTTTGGGACCATAAAACGCAGCTTCGCCAATCCCTTCAAAGTAATCCATCCCCAGTTGTTCCACTGCGCGGCGAATTGCACCTTGAGCTTTTTCCCAGGCTTCATCGGAACCGATATACTTATCTGAGGCTGGATCGCGGAAACTGAGTCTCGCCTTAAAGTTCTTCAGTTGCAATTTATTGAACACCGACAAAATCAAATCCACTACATTCAGGAATTCTGTGTCAAGTTGTTCTGGGGTGACAAACAGGTGAGAATCATCCACCGTGAAACCGCGCACCCTGGTTAAACCGCCCAATTCGCCTGATTGTTCATAACGGTAAACGGTGCCAAATTCAGCAAAGCGTATCGGTAATTCCCGGTAAGAGTGCAACTCGCTCTTATATAATTGAATGTGGAAAGGACAATTCATCGGTTTGAGAACAAAGCCTTGTTCCTGCTGTGCCGCTTCCTCATCCTCCGCCATCAAGGGAAACATATCTTCTTTATACTTCTGCCAGTGTCCGGAGACTTTAAATAAATCTACTCTACCGATGTGGGGCGTGACTACAGGCAAATAACCGCGTTTTAGCTGTTCTTGTTGCAAAAAGTCTTGCAGAAGAGTCCGTAACAAAGTTCCTTTAGGTGTCCACAAAGGTAAACCGGGTCCGACTAAATCGGAAAATACAAATAATCCCAGTTCTTTACCTAATTTACGATGATCTCGCCGTTGCGCTTCTTCTTTGCGTCGCTTGTATTCGGCAAGTTGTTCGGGAGTTTCCCAAGCGGTGGCGTAAATGCGTTGTAATTGCGCTTTCGTTTCATCTCCACGCCAATAAGCGCCGGCAACGCTTTCTAATTCGATCGCTTTCGGGTTTAAATCGGCGGTGTTTTCTACATGAGGTCCCGCGCACAAATCCCACCATTCATTGCCCAGGTGGTAAATTGTGATTGGTTCGGATTTAATATCTTGGAGAATTTCTAACTTGTAAGGTTCGTTAATTTTCTGAATTCGGCTTGCAGCTTCTTCCCGGCTAACTTCTTCGCGAGTTACCGGGATTTTACGATTGATGATTTTCACCATCTCTTTCTGGATGGCTTTCAAATCTTTGTCGGTAAATGGTTCGGGACTGTCAAAATCGTAATAGAAGCCGTTTTCAATCCACGGACCAATTGTAACTTGCGCTTTGGGAAACAGCTTTTGTACTGCCATTGCCATCACATGAGAGGCTGTGTGGCGAATCTTTCGCAAATTTTCCGATTCGCTGCTACGCGGTAAGTACATTTTTTCGAGTTGTTCTGCTTGATTGTCAGATGATTGTGGCGACATCGGCTGTTGAACCATTGGCTAAATAATTACTTTATAATGAGAACGCGATCGCTCTAGGGAAGGAAAAAATCTACCCAAATATAACACGGGCTTGTTTTCCAACTTTGTCAAGTTGAAAGCCTACTGGATGCACTTTAACATTACGACTCAATTAATTTGCGATCCTCTTTGACACAAAAAGAGCGATTAGTTACTTTGCCGCACTGCAATAGTTGCACGTTAACTGTAATATAAATTCTTTTTATCTTATAGATTTACTTTGCACTATTAAATAGACATCGACCGCTCTTTTATACGTTGCCCGAACCCCAAGAGACGTTCGGTCCGGAACGTCTCTACCTCTTTTCTGGAGATGTCTAATATATCTTTCAAACAAGCGCTTTTATATCTGTGCAAAGAAAGATAATTTTTTTAACTGGCTATCTGAAAATATTTTACACCTTTTCTATTCTATCATATTTCTCTCTAATATAAATTTTTTCTCAAGCTGCATCTATCTTAACGCTCCAAGTACAGCTATATCTATCGAGACTGTACAAACCTTTGGTGTAGCTTATATAATTAATTTGTAACAAACGTTACAAAGTTATAACTATTTCTGTCTTCTGACATATATAATAAAAATGTTAAGAAATGTAAATAGCGTTAATATTAGTAAGCAAGTTAGAAATATCCCTCTGATTTATGCGAGACTCAAACTTACCAGAGCCAGAGTTGTTGAAGACGGTTTTGCAGCCGTTGTTAGAAGATTTTCAGTATTGGTTTGCGCGATCGCGTGAATTGCTGGAAACGGAGCAACTCTCATTTATGAGTAACCAGGAGCAATCTGATTTACTGTTGCGAGTAAAGCAGGCTCAAGACAAAGTGAACACGGCGAAAATGCTGTTTAGTGCAACTAACGGACAAGTCGGCATTGAGATGGAAACGTTAATGCCTTGGCATAAATTAGTCACAGAATGTTGGCAAGTGGGGATGCGCTTCCGTCAAGATCGAGAAGTTTAATGTTTTTGGGATGAGAAGTTTGCTAAACTGCTTGGCAATAGCAAAACGGTATATAAGTCCAAGAGATAGTACAAAATCGTTCAAATCCTTTGAATTAAGAAAATATTGTATTTGATGATACTTAAGATTGACTGACAGTTAAAAAAATTGTCTCGCATCGACATAAGCGCACACTTATGTGCCTTAAGTATTCGCTTTACCCTGGAGTCCCAGTATCGAGACAGTAGGGGTGGGGAATCCAAGCACCCAAAATGACAGTATAAATTTTTAAAACCGCTGCACCTGGAGGAAAAACCAATGTTACACTTACTTTACATTCTTGCTTTTACGATCCTTGCTTTTCTAGCCGTTGCCAACTTAGTTCGCAACCTGATGATGTTCAGTTTTGACACAGACCGAACTTATTCTAGGTCGTCAATGGCAAATGGAAACTCGGCATATCTGTCATCAAGAAAACAATTTATACCCCATCCAGAGTTATTAGATAGTTCGGGAAATTTAATTAAAGAACCTTTATTGGTAATGCGTTCAGTCAACGTTGAAGATGCTCGTCAGCAATTAGATGCTCTTTATGAAGCTTCCCCAGGACAAAAGAGCGAGAAGGAGGAAGGCTAAGTAAAAAAAGGCTGAAGTATAAAGTATGAAGTCTGAAATGAATAAATTTCTACAGTAAGCCTTTGAAAGATTTGTCATGGATACTTTATTTGTGCATCCACTGTACTAGAAAGTTAGGAGTTTCCAACTTTAATGAGTTATGAGTTAATATTTCAAACTAACTCATAACTCATAATTACTAACTAAATTAAGCTTCAATAACTACGCGGAGATTACCGCGTTTTTTTGCGACGCGACAAGCAGTGGTGTTACCAGAGCGTTCAAATTCTAAATCGAGAACGGTAGCACCAACGCGCAAATTGTGGAACGATAAACGATTAATCGACTCTGGCAAAGCGGGGTCGATTATTCGCAAGCAGTTATTTTGAGCATCAGGCACCAAGTTTACCATCATTTGCAGTAGTTGAAAGACACTGCCAGTAGCCCAAGCTTGAGGACTACAAGCGACAGGATATTGCACAGGTGCATTATCACCGTTACGTTCATAACCGCATAAAAGTTCTGGGGGACGGTGGTAAGGTTGTTGACTAGTCATATCGATCAAGCCTTGGAACAATTCTAAAGCTTGATCGATTAAACCGAGCGATCGCAAACCCATTGCAATTAGCGCGTTGTCGTGGGGCCAAACTGAACCAATATGATACCCCATCGGATTGTAAGCTGGTGACAAACTACTTAGGGTGCGAATGCCCCAACCATTAAACATATCCGGTGCCCGCAACCGCTCTGCCACACTGTAAGCTTTTTCTGGGGTGAAAATTCCTAAAAGCAGACATTGACCGGGATTTGACGTAATGCTATCTACATGCTTACCGTCTCCATCCAAAGCAAGAGCGCAGAAATCCTCGTCTTCCATCCAGAAATCTCGATTGAAACGAACCTTCAGGCTTCTTGCCTCTTCTTGCCAGCGGTCAGCCAAATCAAGCCGCTTTTTCATCCTCGCAATTTCTGCTAGACGCATTTTGGCAGCATAGACATAAGCTTGCACTTCACAAAGGGCAATTGGTCCGCTTGCTAATTCTCCCTTGCGGTCTACAATACAGTCACCAGAATCTTTCCAGCCTTGGTTAGCAAGACCCCGTTTAGATTTGCAATAGTAGCTCAAGTAGCTAGTTTGTTTCATATTGCGATCGATCCAGTCCATTGCTGCCAAAGCGTGTGACCAAAGTTGCTCTAGAGTTTCTTGATCGTGAGTCCAAATGTAGTATTCAGCATACAACATCAGCCACAGAGGAGTAGCATCAATAGTACCGTAGTAGGGCGTGTGGGGAATTTCTTGACAACGCGCCATTTCTCCCAATCGCAACTCGTGTAAAATCTTACCTGGTTCCTCTTCACGCCAATCATCTTCATTTTTACCTTGGTATGCGGCTAAAAGAAAAAGAGTTTCTTTGGCGATTTGCGGATTTAACATTAAGCTTTGGTAAGCTGTAATCAGCGAATCCCGCCCAAATAGTGAAGAAAACCACGGTACGCCGGCGGAAACAGTTTTATGCTTGCCAAAAGACTGCCGCAACAAATACATATCTTGTTCCGCTCGCTCGATAACTCGATTAAACAAGCTTTTATCGGAGCGAATTCGGGTAATTTGTTGTCCCCAGTGCTGTTCTTCCATCACCTCAGCGGCTTTTGCTTGCCCTAGGGTGGCAGGAGCACTAACAGTAGAGCTAGATTTGTTGTTTGTTAACATATTCACCCGATAACCCAGTTTTTCGGTTTCGTGGGAAGCCAATTCCATCCGCCAAACCGCTGTGTAACCTTTGAAAGAATCGGGGATTCGATGCTGGAATTGAATGCGGGATTCCATGACTGAGCCATCTAGACCTTGATAGGCAAGTGTCAAAACTTCTCGTGTGGCTGTTGTCTGTATCGCCGAAACGCCATCACCTATTAATATTGCTTCCTCAATTGTTGGGTCTAGTAAGCGCAAAAGTTTACCGCGTTTCTGTCTGTCATAACCCCGCACTTCAAATAAATCGACAAAATCCGCATCAAAGCTGATAGTTAGTTCAAAGGTGATGGTAGTTGTGCTATAATTAGCTACTTCAATTTCTTCAAAGAGTGCGCCGTTGAGGACAAGTTCGCGGCGAATTCCTACACTGTCGGCATTTAGGCGATCGTCAATTCTGGGATTTGTACACAAAACTGAGAGTGAAAATCCCTTGTCGGCAGTGCTGCTGAGGAGAACAGGCGATCGCCCTTCAATCTGTAACTCCAAACGACTGATAAATCTCGTATCAGAGCAAAACAGTCCCATACTGCGGTTACTATCGTTAAGCGAACAATTAGAAATATTGCCGATAGTATCTGTCACGAAAAATAAATCATCATCTTTAACAGTAAGTGTCGGCTGTGGTCTTTCTGTTACCACACAGGGCCATTCTGGGATAGGTATTTGTTCCGCATGTACAAAAGTTTTTCCGTCTAGCGAAATTTTATCTGTGAAGGTCAGCTTATCCGGTGTCATTAGGCAAATTTCCGTGTACAGGTTTATGTGGTGGTTCTAGCAGCATCTGCAAAAAAGACGCTTTCAAAATCCATTTGAGCCATTGAGCAAAAATGATACTCATATACGGCAAGCAAAAGGACATGCACAAAAGCTATATAATTAAATCTTTATAATTGTATATTTTTTAAAATTTTTGTAAATCTAAATTTCAACTGATTGAAAAACGATGCGATTGTTAAACGAGAGGACGCTGAACACGTTCGTTGGATTTTCACTGTTG
>CASBQC010000381.1 GCA_949127805.1 Nostocales cyanobacterium PMM_0081 | reverse complement strand
GATAAATTTTCTTCTACAGAATAACAGCCAATCAATCCAGTTTCTTCAAACTTTTCATAAAGACTTTTTTCTTCACTATGAGGTTCTGGTTTTGGATAACATTTTTTGAGTAATTTAATAAAGTCCAATAATAAGATTTGAGCTTCTTCTGGTAACGTATTAATATCTTTGTATATCTGTTCAAATTCAGGCATTCTAATTAACTCCTAAACTTGCATAAAACTTTTCGCTGCCTATCCCATTATAGACTAAATAGTGCGATCGCGTTCGCGGAGCGTCCCGGAGGGAACTAGCCCTGCTGCAAGTGCGATCGCTCTTTTTGTAGCGACTGTGTTAAAAGTGCGATCGCACTAGCTAATATAGTTCATCATGAGATCCCAAATTTATGAGTAATATCGCTTCTTCTTGATCTTCAGGATTTTCCACAAATTCAAACAAAAGACGATAACTATAATCAATTGATGATGACCAGATATTTGATAAATCGCCTTTAAGCTTGTGGGTGTGTAAGCTAGGATGAAAGGGGTCTTCGGCTAACTGACGTAATGTTTGTTCAATTAGGGGTCTAAGATTCGGGTTTTTACGCATTAAACGTTTAAAAGCACGAAGAGATTTGGGTGTCCAACCGATTTTCATGGTCGATCTAATTCTGCTAAGAATTGATCTACTGAGCCAAATTTTACGTTTCCTTCGGCAAATTCTTGTTTAATTTCGCTAACTTCTAGGTATAAATTAGTTCGTCGCCGCTCTTGTAATCGTTTTTGCAGGATATCGAGCAAGATTTCTTGATCTTCTAAGGGTAAACTTTCTACTGATTCAATGGCTTGCTGAAATGCTGATGTTTTCATCGCGCTCAAGGTGATTTGAGTTTGTTTCCTATTTTATCTTTAATTTGTTGGTTTACCCTGCGGGAAGTTACCTCCGGCATCTACGTTCCCTCAAAGCAACCTAGAAGAGTTATTTCTGTTCTCCAGAGTGCGATCGCTTTTTCAGCTTTCATGAAAGCAGGTGAGAAGTCAGTTATGGGTTTAAGGATGACTCAGAGTGCGATCGCACTCTATAACTGCTTCTCTCTCTTGATGTGAAAGATGAACTTGAATGGCGAGTGAAATCGTTAATCCTCGCACTACCTACTGCGATCGCTAACAATCAGATCCAATCATTGTTTGTTGCGTATATATACTAGCTAGATTTTTGATATTAATAAAAAAATACCTGGATAAACCAGGTAAGGCTAAGTAATTATAGTAGTTATAAAAAATACGCGACGACAGCAATATTTCGCCCTCACCCTAGAAAGGTGGTGCTATATGAACAAAGTCCGCCTACGCGGGCTAATTAGAGCTTCGTTTTGATGGAGAAATGGTATAATATACAAAATTCGAGTATAGACATAAATTTGCTGACAAAAATATTTCCTCGCTTTCAGCAAGCGAAAGATTATGTTTATAAAAGCGTTGATTCTTTAACTAAATCAGCGCAGCGAGTCGGAGAATCTTGGAAACAAACAGCAACAACGGCAACTGATAAAGCAATTGATTCTGTCACCACAACTGTTGAACAAGCTAAAAGTTCATTAGAACAGTCTTGGCAAACTGGTGACCAAATTAAGAATACAACATCGACGGCAGTTGAAGTAGCGATCGCTTCTTCGATGAATGATTGGCTAATCCAACATCCAGCTATTTTCCGGTTAGTGCAAATCTTCGCTTGGGCAACTAATCACCCAATTATCAGCTTAGTAATTCTGCTTTTCACCATTGCGATCGCTTCAAGCATCATCAAAGGCATTGTACGCTTGATTGAAACCGCTAGTTGGTCGATTCTCCAAGTTCCTTTTAAATTACTTTTTGCCTTAATTAAAGTTAGCTTTTTCTCATTTACAAAACTTAGTAATATCGCTCTTAAAAAACTCACATCACATCAACCAGTTAAAAATCTGCCAGCTTTGCCACCTGCAACTTCTCCAGAGATTTACAAAGATAAACAGCAAAGACTTACAGAAATTACTCTGCGGTTAGAGACAATTCAAAAAGAGCAAAAGCAACTTTTGCAAGAAGCTACAGAACTTTTGGCTACAGATGCGATCGAGATGAAAAAACAGAGTCGGTAAGGTGTGCTTTTATGGTTCTGTTTCCAATACAACACCTTCATACAGCAATTCCATAGGAAACTCAAATTCAATGCTTGATAAGGTGATAATCTCTCCAGCACTGTAGGGATAATAAAGCCACATTCTTCCCTCTCCCCGACAGTAACCTTCGACGGAGATTTTCTCCGAATCAATTAAGATATACTCTTGCAAAGTGGGGATTGTCAGGTAGGAAGTGAATTTTTCACCCCTATCTTTACCGCTTGTACCAGGGGAGAGAACTTCCGCAATTAGTTTGGGATTTTGAATAAATTTGCGAGCATTGAGGTCTTGAAGGTCACAACTGACGATAACATCAGGATAGTAGTATGGACTTTTAGGACTAACTTGCACCTTTACGTCTGACACATTCGCTCGACAACCTCTAGAACGTAGATGTGGGTACAAGGTTCTGTAAAGATTTAGAGCAATATCATTATGGGGAATTGTACCACCAGTCATGGCAAAGACTTCGCCGTTGACATATTCGTAGCGAACGTCTTGGTCAGGTTCCCATTCGAGATATTCCTCGATGGTCATTTTTTGCGGTTGTTGGGGGATGGCTATCATACCAAGATTTTTTCAAGCTTGCCTTGATTGTAGCAACAGAAGCGCAACGAATGATTGATTAGCGTTAGCTGAGGTTATTTCGCTCTAAAATTAAGTCTATCGCCGTTTTAATAATCTCTTCACAGTCTACCATTTCGCTAATTTCTTCAGCTTCATAGCTTCCTTCAAAAGCTTCTATAGCTGCTTCTCTCAAAGCAGATTCATAGGCATCATGTATAGTTTCTAATAATTCTTCTTCAGTTAAATAAGTACCCTTAGCTTTGCGACGCTGATTGCTGCGTTGAATTTGCTTAACAGAGTTGAAAATAGAAGCCTCCCAAGATTTAGTCGTTCGCTTCTCAGCCCTTTTTTTGATGAGATGTAACAGTAAAATAATCGCATAGCTAAATATTTTATTGAGTTTATCAATTTTACTCATCTCCTCTAACTCTTCGACAATGATGAGGGCTTCCGCTACTTTTCCTTGGTGCAGTAGTTCCTTGATTTCTAGGAGTTCTTCCATTAGTTCTTAATCCTCCTTCTCTCAATTTAAGTAATAGTGAAAATTATCATTTTTCATTGCTAATAAGTTAAATTATTTTGAACTTTTGGAACCTAATTATATTTATTTTTCCATACTTATTCTAAATACAATATTCCATAAGTTCATGACGAAAAATTATCACAAAAACTCTGCGTTACTCTGCGCTTACCTCCGTGTACCTTTGCGTTTAAAATTCCGTGAAAACTGCTGATCGGCATACGTTGTTTAAGCGGCCTCATTAGCGCGGATAGCAGCTTCAATTTCTTCAGGATAAGCATCTGCATATACCCAAGTGTTAACTAAATCGGCTGCGCTAATATGAGGATAATCTTGCAAAAGTTGAGCTTCAGTAATGCCAATACGACGCGCTTCAACTAATAGCCAAACAGCAATGCGGGTTCCAGCAATGCAAGCTTCTCCACCGCAAAAACCTGGTGTTTTAGTAATACCTTTAGCGCCAATGTTGATAGTTGGAGTTAGAGTTTGGATAATTGCGGCTTTTTCCGTTGGGAGTAGAGCAAGAATTTCATATTCTAGTTCTTGGAGAGTCATAGAGTAACTACCTTAATTTTTACTGTAGTTGTTTAATTGTAGCCACGGGGGTAAGATGAGCATCTGAAATTGCGATTGATCGCGCATATTCCAAAACCGCTATATTATTGTTTCGTTTCCAAGTTTTTTATTCCTCTACAATATTTAAATCTGATACCACGCTGTCAAAGCTACCGCCAAAGCATCTGAAGCATCATCCGGCTTGGGGATATAATCTAAATCTAACTCCCGCGCTACGGCATCTTGTACTTCCGACTTCTCGGCATTGCCATACCCCGTTAGCGCTAGTTTAATTTGGGCAGGTGTAAATTCCACATAGGGTAAGCGACGCTGCCCTAACACCAAAATCATCACACCCCGCGCTTGTGCAACTAAGATAGTACTTGACATACGATAGAAGAATAATTTCTCGATCGCTACCAAATCGGGTTTCAATTGCTCCATCAGGGTGTGCAAATCGTCGAACAAGGTAGACAGTCGCTGTCCCATTTCCGCATCTGCTGACGTACTGATTACACCAAAATCCAGCATATCTACTGTTGTGCTTTGTACCTTGGCTTGAGTTGATTTGCAGATTATGGCTCCAAATCCTAAAATTGCCAGTCCTGGATCTAATCCTAAAATTCGCTTTTCCATGCTTATCCGCGTTTTACCAAACCAGGGTATTGTTTTACTGAGATGCTGGCAAGTTTAACTAGTAGCTCTTAATGTAATGGAATCAAAAAATTTAATAATTCCATATTTGGCGTTAAAGCCAGGTAGTGTACATTTTCTCTTATTCACTGTTCTAAACACATTGCTTATTTTCAGGTATGTCAATTGGTTTTCTCAGACAAGCCCTAAACACCTTGCAAGCGCAGTCGCGTCGTCGCACTTCCCATAGAGTTAATCAGTGGTTCAAATGGTTATCCCCCGGTATATCGGTGAAACGCTGGTTGCTGATCTCGGTTGCGGGTGTATTGCTAGCAAGTCTGGGATTGGCTATTTGGATTAAGCTAACACCAATTTTTTGGGTGCTTGAGTTTCTTCGGGGTATTTTGGGAGCGATCGCCGACATCTTACCCAATTATATTAGTGGACCTTTAGTTATATTATTTGGCTTGCTGTTGCTTCTCTGGGGGCAAACCCGCACCGTAGGCTCAATTACTAAGGTTCTCAGACCACAAGGACAAAGCGAAGAAGAATTAATTGATGTACTATTGGCGCATCGTCGATTGTACCGTGGACCTAAAATTGTCGTGATTGGCGGCGGTACGGGACTTTCTACATTGCTCAGAGGACTAAAAACCTACAGTGCCAATATTACAGCGATTGTTACCGTCGCTGATGATGGCGGTTCTTCTGGACGGTTAAGACAAGAATTTGGCGTCTTACCACCAGGAGATATTCGTAATTGTTTAGCAGCACTAGCAGACGAAGAAAAGCTGTTAACAGAACTGTTTCAATATCGCTTCAAAGCTGGGGATGGCTTGACGGGTCACAGTTTTGGTAACTTGTTTTTAACGGCAATGAGTGATATTACCGGAGATTTAGAACAAGCCGTTGCTGCTAGTTCCAAAGTGCTAGCGGTGCGAGGACAAGTATTACCCGCAACTTTAAGCGATGTTCGTCTTTGGGCTGAGTTAGCCGATGGTCGCCGAATTGAGGGCGAATCGAGCATTTCCGAAGCTGGGGGTAGTATTGTGAAAATTGGCTGCATTCCGGCTAATCCGCCAGCGTTGCCAGCAGCTATTAAGGCAATTAAAGAAGCTGACTATATCATAATTGGTCCGGGTAGCCTATATACTAGTCTGATTCCTAATTTGTTGGTTCCACAAATTGCCGATGCGATCGCCGCATCCCTTGCCCCCCGTATTTATGTCTGCAATATCATGACTCAACCGGGTGAAACTCAAGGATACACTGTCTCTGACCACATTAGAGCAATTGACGCGGCTTGTGAACGACAGCTTTTTGATGCTGTATTAGTACACAAAAAATCCCCTAGCGCTCATTCACTAATCCGCTATGCTCAACAAAACTCTCATCCGGTCTTTCTTGATCGCGAAGCTGTATCCGATCTGGGACGAAGAATTGTCTTAGCAAATATTTTATTTGAAGATGATATCGGCTGCGTACGTCACAATCCTCAGAAACTAGCGCGAGTTTTGTTCCGGTGGTACACTGGCGCTCATCAGGGGATGGGGAGGTAGAGAGATGGGAGGATGGGGGGAGTG
>CASBQC010000380.1 GCA_949127805.1 Nostocales cyanobacterium PMM_0081 | reverse complement strand
ATTTCATGCATGAATATGATTTTATCTAAGTATAAAAGCACAAAAAAACCGAAGTATGTAACGAAAAGTAAAACCAAAAACCTCTTCCCTTCAGCATAAGTTCTCTCTGCCTTGTCATAACGACAATTTTTAACGCCAACCTATTAGACGTAGCACTGCTACGTCTCTACATGATTCATATGTATCGCTATTAACCTGAAATGATATTACTTATTAAGATTTTAGTGGTAACGGGATACCAAGAACGCTCAAATTAAGAGCATGACCACCAGTGACTAAATAAACAGCATCGCACAGATGAGCTAATTGGCGGATTAAAGAACCCAGGCGATCGCGAAAATTTCTCCCAACCGGATAAGCTGGCACTACACCCCAACCTGTTTCCTCCGCCACAAATATCATATCAGCCGCAACCAAATCCACTGTTTCTAATAATTCTGTAACGGTGTTTTCCCAAATTGCATCCTCCTGAGAGAGTAGATTAGCTACCCAAGTTCCCAAAGAATCTACCAACAGGCAGATATTTGGTTCAGCGTCCGCAAGAGTAGCAGATAATTCCGTCGGGACTTCCAGTGTTACCCAGTCTTCAAGACGGCGTTTTTGGTGTTGTGCAATGCGTTGATTCCACTCGGCATCTGCTGAGTTTTGCGTGGCAGTGGCAACGTAAACAACTGCTTTGCCTGACTGCATTGCCAGAGTTTCTGCCCATTCACTTTTACCAGATCGTGCAGGTCCGCTCACGAGGATGACTTTACCCAAAGCTTTTTCCTTAGTATCTTTAATTAAATAGGGTGGCAATTTCTTACCAGAATTTTTTCACTGCCAAAGTGGGATTTTTGGTACTAAATAACTTTTAAGAGATAAAATTAGCACCAACATCAAAAGGAAGAGGGGAAAAGGGTAAAGGGCAAGAGGAAGAAAACTTCCTTTCCCCCTTCAACCTGATCCTTCCCATTGAGACACATCTCAATCATTGAACACCATTGGGTACAGAATAAGTCAGGTAATTTTTTATGAAAGCAGGCTTAAAACGCATTGAGGCTACTCTACACGATTTGGGAACTAACGGCACTGCCTCCGCCGAAGCTAGTTCTACAAAGCAGTCTTTTTCTTTTCGGATCAGCGTTGGGAGTAGCGAAGCTACAACAGGTGCTGTATCATCGCCACAAGATCTTCGCGAAGCAGACGCGCCTGAGTTAAGTACAGAAGTTGAGAGTCATTGTTATCAGAATAACTCAGTGCAAACCTTTCCCACACAAGACAGCGACGGCAGATCGCCGGCACTACCCAAGTTCAAAACTCCCAGCTTCACAAGCCATCGCAATGCAGCTAATCCAGCATTAGCACTTAATTTGTTGCAAGAAATTCAAGAAAGCGTTTCTATGTGGCAAAAAGAATTGCAAAATATTGTCAAACAAATTCAAGATATTTACATAGAAGGTCCCATTGTTAATGGCTGGTTGGAATCTCAGCCACGAGAAAGCGAACCGGGGGGAACCGCAACCCTGCGTCATGCGGAAGTCGATCGCCTGATGGATTATGTAGAAGAAATTTGCGCGGCTCAAGAAAATATATCCTATCAATCAGCGCGTACAGGCTACCGTCTTTGCGGTTTAGATTCCTGCGGTGAGGTGTGGTCGCGTCCATGTCCAGCCGATCAAGTGCCGAATGTCAGTATGGCGATCGCTCGTTACCAAAAGTTACGTCAACTACTAGGACGCAAGCAATATCTAGAAACTAGGCTTAGTCAACTAGCGGAAACTCTGGTAGTTTTACACAGCCATATTCAACAAACATGAACTTTTAACGATTATTTCCGAAAAAACTCGGTTGGTGAGTCAGGAATTTTTGGTATAGATTTAGCGGTAAGGAGACAAGGGGACTCCTTGGAGACACGGGGACAAGGGGACAGGAAAAATCACTCTTGACTCGTAGAGACGCGATACCCTTGCGTCTCTACAACTTTTGACTTTTGACAAATCCAAAATCAACTTTATGTCAGATCCGCTAATCTCCGCCATTATCTGTACTCACAATCGAGAAACCTATTTAGGTGCTGCTATAGATAGCCTGTTGGTGCAAGAGTTTGCCGCTGGCTTTGAGGTGGTGGTGGTCGATAATAACTCAAGCGATCGCACATCCGAAGTTGTAAAACAAAGGTTGTCAGATCCGCGTTTAAAGTACGTTTTTGAACCGGTTCTTGGTTTATCTGTCGCTCGCAACACTGGTGCAAAAGAATCTAGGGGGGAAATTATCGCTTATTTGGATGACGATGCAGTGGCAAGCTCGCGCTGGTTGCAAATATTGTATTCTGCCTATGAAAATAACTCTAAGATCGCGATCGCTGGTGGCAAGGTAACATTATTATGGTCTCCAGGAATCCAACCACCAAGGTGGTTATCTCCCGGATTAGCGGGCAATTTGGGCGCATACGATTTAGGCGATCGCATCGTTTACATTGAGCAGCCCGGTTTAACCCCCAGAGGCTTAAATTACTCGATCCGCCGCAGCTTTCTCAACGAAATTGGCGGTTTTGACCCTCATCTCGGTCGAGTCGGCAAAAACTTATTATCTAATGAAGAATTGCAAATGACAGAACTTGCCCTGCAACGTGGTTGGCAAGTAGCTTATCTTCCCGATGCTCTAGTTGCTCACAATGTCGCCCCAGAACGCCTCAACCGCTCCTGGTTTTTAAACCGAGGCTGGTGGCAAGGTATCAGTGAGTGCTATCGAGAACAACTTGCCGGTAAAGCCG
This sequence comes from Nostocales cyanobacterium PMM_0081, assembly GCA_949127805.1. Taxonomy (GTDB): domain Bacteria; phylum Cyanobacteriota; class Cyanobacteriia; order Cyanobacteriales; family Nostocaceae; genus Hassallia. Next base: position 4,789 of record CASBQC010000380.1, on the reverse strand, counting down.
GTATCGGTCAATTGCAGCGCGGCAGCGAACGGTTTTTACGTGGCTTGTATAAATCATTGCAACATTTTAGTGACCCAGCAGAACGCTTTGATAAATTTGTGTATGCCTACGGTCAGATTGGTTACTTAAATGCCGCAATTCGGGGTTTTTTATCGTCATCAAATAAGAAATAGAAATAATTACTTAATATGTCATCAAAAATACCAGTTTCCGTATTAATTCCCGCAAAAAACGAACAAGTAAACTTACCAGCTTGCCTCGCTAGCGTCGCTGTTGCCGATGAAGTGTTTGTTGTAGATTCTCAAAGTAGTGATAAAAGCGAGGAAATTATAAAAAGTTACGGTGCAAACCTCGTACAGTTCCACTTTAATGGACGCTGGCCCAAAAAGAAAAACTGGTCTTTAGAAAATCTAACTTTCCGTAATGAATGGGTGTTAATTGTCGATTGTGATGAGCGCATCACCCCCGAACTCTGGTCAGAAATTGCTCAAGCAATTGAAGATGATGAACACGATGGTTATTACCTCAACCGTCGAGTATTTTTCTTAGGTAAATGGATTCGCCACGGTGGTAAATATCCTGATTGGAACCTGCGTTTATTTAAGCACGCCAAAGGTCGCTACGAAAATCTCAACACTGAGGATATTCCCAATACTGGCGATAATGAAGTTCACGAACACGTTATTTTACCGGGGAAAGTCGGCTATCTGAAAAACGATATGCTTCATGAAGACTTCCGCGATTTGTTCCACTGGTTAGAAAGACATAATCGTTATTCCAACTGGGAAGCGCGTGTTTATTTGAATATTCTTACAGGTAAAAATGATAGCGGCACTATTAGCGCAAATTTATTTGGTGATGCGGTGCAACGCAAGCGCTTTTTGAAAAAAATCTGGGTGCGTCTGCCGTTTAAACCGTTGTTGCGGTTTATTTTATTCTACATTATTCAGCGCGGCTTTTTGGATGGCAAAGCTGGATATACTTACGCCTGCTTGCTGAGTCAATATGAATACCAAATTGGAGTGAAACTCTACGAATTACGTAGTTGTGGCGGGCAACTAAATACTACCAGCGTTCCCAAATCTGCGCCACCATCCCTCAAGGAAGCAACTTAGGGGAGAGATAAGGGGACAAATCACTTTACAAGCCCTTCAATTTATTGATGGAAAAGAAAAAATTCCTTCTCGTTATTTCAAGCCCATCAATAAATTGAGGGGGTTTATTTCATCCTTCATACTTCACACTTCATACTTTAGATGACTAATGATGAACCTTTTGTAGATTTACGCAAGTATGACCAATCCTGGTTTGATCGGGGTCGTTCGGGTTGGTATATTTTATTTTGGTGGTTTGTACAAGCGATCGCCTTTCCACTTACTCCTCACCCCCTCAGTAATCTCCGTTGCGCTATACTCCGGCTATTTGGGGCAAAAGTCGGCAAGGGTGTATTAATTCGCCCTACTGCCCGTTTTACTTACCCCTGGAAAATTAGTATTGGCGATTATAGCTGGATTGGTGATGATGTTGTTTTATACAGTCTTGATGAAATCCACATCGGCTCACACTGCGTAATTTCCCAGAAAAGTTATCTGTGTACTGGTACTCATGACATCAAAGACCCCGCCTTTGGACTGAAAACAGCAATTATCACCATTGGTAATGGAGCATGGGTAACAACAGATTGTTTTGTTGCCCCAGGAGTGACAATTGGCGCTAATGCAGTAATTGGCGCTCGTAGCAGTGTTTTAAGTGACATACCCCCAGGGCAAGTTTGTTGGGGAAATCCCTGTCGTCCCAGGTATGCGCGGGAGAGAAAATAGCCAGATGGCGCGTTCATACAATCATAAATCAAAAGAGCGATCGCACCAGAACAATTAGACAAGTAGCGTAACGCACCATTCTTAAGGATTAGGTGCGTTACCAAGAGCGCTAACACACCCTACGTATCTGTTCAAAAATCAAATATTAGTCCTAATATTAATGCGCTGTGCAACTTCTTCTAACTTATTCCAAAGTTGGCTGTCGAGCGAGTTTTACCTTTCTCGTAATTGCCGTTATCTCGGCGGACACCGTAAAGAAGTCTAAGGATAGAAGGCATCAAAAATTAGAGTAAGTAGAGTTAATAGAAGCTATAAATTAGCTGTCATTTCTAGCGTAATAAGTGTGTGTACCCATCTTTATTTAGATTAGATTTAAAAACTGGTACTTAATTATGTTGAAACACTTCTTCAGATGCTTCACTTGCTAGAGACGTAGCATTGCTACGTCTCTACATCATATGTAATCTACCGGACATGATATTAGCCTAACCCCAGCCATGAGAAGAGATTTTGCCACCAAGAACTACTCACCTGACCGACAAGCTTCATTTTTTGGCGAATGTCTTGAATATTCCAATTAGTTAATTTAGCAAGGGTTTGCGCTTCTTTTTCAAAACGCTTGCCCAAAGAACGTTTATATTCTCTTCCCGCAGAACATGTAACTTGACCTGTAAACGGATGTTGCAATACGTAACGTCCTTGAAAAGATTCGCGGTTAGAGGTTTCGTGAAACATCAAATCTTCGGGGAATTTGTCGCGAGTGTAGCGGACATGCAAGCGAGAAATAAAGACGCTACTAGAAGGGCTTGGTGGACGAAAGCGACGGGGTGCGGGTGCATTCATCCCAAAATCATTATCTAGCCAAAATACGCCTGCTTGCTTGAGTTCCTGTTGGTTGAGAGGTTCGGCAGAACAAGGATCGCAATTACTCATATCCCAAGCATATTCTAAAAATGCCACTTTTCTATCTTCTTTGATGTAAGAAGTTTGGAACATGGATTTATAAAAGTCGCTAAATTTATCTTTGATAAACAGAGGAATATTGTCACCGGAAGGAACTTTCACTGTGCGGTAATTGGTAATTTCTGCCTGTCCTTTAGGTGAGAGAATGTAGACAATCAAATCTTGTTCGGTTGTGGCGTTAATCATCCCCAAACGAATTGGCAGCATGAATTTAGGTGAAGAGTAAGACATTTGCAAAGGACGCAGAAACTGATAGCCAGATTCCTCAAATTTATCTAAGTTGACTTTAGCGACAAAGAATTTCATTGAGGAACGAATATATGGCTGAAGTAGCTGTTTTGCTCCTCTAGGAATTTTATAACCGTTGCGATTGAGCCAAGTTTCCAATCCGCCAGATTCTTTGGCACTAAGGATTACAATATCGTATTCACCAACGTTAAAACGCGCTTCGACAGTAACACCTAAATTGTCAGCACTTCTGGAATTTCCTACCCGACTTCTTGGTGCTGCTGATGATGGTGCAGGTAATATCCTATCTTCGTAAACTGGAGCGCAGGGGTCTGAGTCGAAATATTCTACCAATCGTGGTGCGCTAAAAGCATCTAAGCGTTCGATAATTTTCGGTTGGGCAACGCGCACTTGCTCTTTTTTCAATACTGTTGGTACAGGTATAACAATTGCAAAATCTTTGACTTCACCTTGAAAGTCATTTGCCATTGTCAGGACTGTCCGATCGCCTGATCGTGCGATCGCCACCTGAGAAGCTTTGTTATACAGCTTTGCATCAGCTTTAGCAACATAAAATCCACAAAATGCCCAAGCTGCCGGCGTAAAGCAAAACACAGCAACAAATGTTAGTAGTAAAGAAATTAACAATCGAAAAAGTTTCATTTTTATTGGTTGTTGATTGATAGTTGTTGGTTGATAGTTGATGGTTGATAGTTAGTACCCATTAACCACTAACTCCTAACCACTAACCAGTACCCATTCCCCGAAAACCTAACCAAGAAAATCTCGGTGCTTTCCAAAAGGTATCTAGCAGGATAGTCAAAGGGGCAAGGGCAAACAATGCCCAAAAAACTGCGGTGGAGATAAAGAAATAATTCCGCAGAATAAAAGTTAATATGGCGATGCACATTGCCCAAATCACACGCGCAATTCGAGCATTAGGAATTGAACGAGGGTCTGTTACCATAAACAGGGCAAATAGCAGCAATGATCCACTCATCAATCGATGCCAGTAAACATCCCAAGTCCAGCCCAACATCATATTACGAATTGCTTCCATAACAGCGTATGTAAGCAAAAAAGCGGCTGTTGTATCCCAGCGTCCGACTCGCTTGAGAATCATGCCCCCTGTGCCAGCAAATAACAACCCATACCACCAATCATCACCCCACTGACCAGGTGAAACCCAAGCATCGGGGGTTAGTAATAAAGCCGAAATTATACCAGCGTTGGCGGGATTGAAGAAGTGTTTATCGCCGACTTTGAAGACAAATTTACTAGCGATCGCCACAAATCCAGCTAAACTCATGGTCGTCCAATCATCAGCTCGTAAAAGCAAGCTAAGTCCCAACGCAGTAATTAACGCACTACGAATATTTGTCATTTTTCCTGTGTCATTTGCCAATAGCTCTTGACTATTGACTATTGACTCTTGACTAATAACCTTTGACAAAAGCCATTGCGTTGATACACAGGTAGCGATCGCCACTACAATCATCTCTGGTCGCAGCGTCCAATCTCTTGTACCAATTCCCAAAATTAGGAATAACGAAAGAAATAAAATTTGATAATCTCGTATATCTTTAAGCAACATCTGAAGGATGAAGGATGAAGGATAAAGGATGAAGTGAATACCGTCTTTTTTCATCCTTTGTTTGGTCACTAATCTAAATGAGAAAATGCAAAAATGATGCTACCGTTACAAATTTTGTTACAGTTTGGTTAGATATGGCTATTAATTAGAAAATTTTTGTTGTTTATGATACTGAATTTTATAT
>CASBQC010000379.1 GCA_949127805.1 Nostocales cyanobacterium PMM_0081 | reverse complement strand
AATGTCATACTTATTACCGCGACTATTCAACCGTTCTTGAACCACTTCGGGATTTTCCCGTATTTGCTTAATATCCAGCACAGATTTTCTCAGTCTAAGCGCCTATAATCTTTCAGTCCAATAGATCAGCATATACTGATTTTGGCTTGTTATGAGCGAAAAAGCAAATAGAACTTAGGCAGTTGTGATGAAAAATAAGGGGGAGTGGAAGAGTGGGAGACCCCTTGGAGACTCCTTGGAGACAAGGAGAATAATTCTTCTTTCCCCCATCCCCCACTTCCCCCCTCCTCATTGCGGTTTAGTAACGCGATTAAGTAGCCAAATCGTCCCCATCAGCCCGATAAAGTGAGCCACAAGGGTTTGGGTGTTTGCCTGTACAACAACAATATCCAGGGCACTGATAATTTGGGAAGGATTAATTTGTAAAAGTCCTGAACCTTGTTGCGGTAAAGTTAGTGCCTTCGCTAACAATGCCCCAACGATCGCTTCTGCGCCCACCAGCGCTAGCGTCAGTCCGATTAAACTGACTATTAACCCCGTCCGTAGGAGTACCATCGTTTCTGCCTTGCGAGGACGGTTGTTGGGATTGGAGGATTGCAGTTGTCTGGCGATTCTGGTATAACGAAAAGCCCAGAATATAGATACTGCTAAATTAATTACCGCAGCTACTGCAAAAAATATACCTAAACCAGTTCCCACAGCCGTTTGATTAGCAGTCGTGTTGCGAATCAAACTGGCAAACACCAAAATCCCGCTAGCAATTACCCCCAGTACTAACTGCGACCAAAAGCTAATCCATCCTGTAAGACGAAATGTTTGGGCTATTTCCTCTAGGGGTGAGGAAGAAGATTGCGGTCTGGGCTTTTCTGACATACCGATAACCAATGTGCGCTTGAGAATTGCTAAATTTACTATCACACTTACCAGAAAGGATAAGAGGATCTCAAGTAGATAAGTCAGTACTTAATCTCAGGTTGGCTGTGTCATCAGGCTATTTCAGCTTTTAACCAAAATCTCCCATAGCTTAATTCTTTAAGATTGACACTGGGATAATCATCGTAAAAAAAAGTGTTTATTAAGTTTTAAAAAAAAAACGCATTTTGCCTTTAAAATTGCTTAGACGGCATCTTATGCTTAAGCAGTTCTAACTAGTTCAGCATCACTTGACACAAGGATGGCGGTATATTCGTTGTCCCATCGCCCCTCACCACACCACAACCAAGCTTGGTCCGGGGTGTAATATTGCGTCTGCGAAAACTTCCATACCCGCCCTACGGTAAAGCGTAGGAACTGGTGTAATGTTTGCGCTTTGGCAATAAAGCCTTAGTAAGGTTAAATACTTACTAATCAAAAGGGTAGCTCCATATACTAACCATAGAAATTACAGGTTCAACAACTATAAGGCATTTTTTAGCCATTCACTAACCATGAAACTTGAGGATATATATCAATTCTTTGAGAATCCTCCGCCAACTTACCTCTGTCAGGAACTAGCAGTTTGTTACATTTTGCATATTTTGCTAGAAGGTGAATCCTACGGTACTGAGTTGATCCAGAAATTGGAAAACGAATATCCTACCTATAGGCTTTCGGACACTGTGCTTTACAGTGCCATTAAATTTCTGGAAGACCAAAAGGCAATCACTGGGTATTGGAAGAAACTCGAAGGACGCGGACGCCCCAGGCGGATGTACCAAGTTTCCCCAGAATGGCTTTCTCTAGCGCAGGATTTAGCTCGTTTGTGGCAAGAATACATACAGCGGAGGACAAATTAACCAATAATTAATAATGAATAAGTCTCCTCCACTAAAAAACTAACAATCTCCTATGGATACTACTATTCTGCCATCCACGTTGCTGCTAACTTTGTTGTTATCGGTCGGGCTGTTCTTCTTTATACGTGCCTCGACTAAAGACCGCATAGAAAAAGCGCAACTAGTGTCCACTCTCGACGAAGATACTTTAATGCCTAAAATAAAGGAGTATTTTCGATCGCGGTCTTACCGAGTGGCAGCGGTAGACTCTCAACAAAACCAAGTAACTTTTGAAGGGTTTGTCAGACCCAGCTGGTTTTTGGCTTTGTTTTTAACTTTTTTAGCAGCGGCGGGTATTGTTTCTCTATCCTTGGTGTTGTCGCTGCTTTTTCCTAGCCTGAGTACGGTGTTTGTAGGGATGGTACTGCTGTCGCCGTTGAGTGGTATTTATTATTGGAAGAAAGCCGGAAGACTTGAGAAGGTATCGCTCAAAATAGAAGGCGATAAGAGCGAAAAAGACTTCCCAAGTAAAATAACTGTAGTTGGACATCGAGATGAACTCAGTGAGTTAGTTCGCGAATTACAGCTAAAAATTTCGGAATAATCATCTTTTTTAAGCATCTTTGATGATTTCGATGCTGTTTGTTGTGAGGAGAAAAGACTTTACCTGGGCTAATGGTTAAGAAGTCAAAGTTCACTTCTTTATGGGGTTGAAAGTTTCTTCTTGCTAAAGTAATAAACTTTCACCGAGAAAACACAATTTATATGTAAATTTTACGCAGTAGACAACTAGTGCGTAAAAATTATATTTGTTTCCACAGGCGCTTCGCGGTTTAACAAATACTTGTTTTCTCATATTCACGCTATAGGGGCGATCGCTTTGTCCCCAAAAAGAGCGAAGTATCTAATCATACAAACAATCAACCCTGGCAAACAAGCGCAGTTTGATCGAGTTGATTGTTTGATAACTAGACTAGCTTGACTGGCAAATCAGCTGCAAACTTAAAAAAAATTTTAAATTTTTAAATAACTGAACAATTTT
>CASBQC010000378.1 GCA_949127805.1 Nostocales cyanobacterium PMM_0081 | reverse complement strand
TCAGTAAATATTTGCAGATTTCAGCTAAAACAGCTTAATTTAGAACAAAAAAGCCAATTAAAGCAAACTTAGAAATTTTTAATATACAAATGTTCCTTAATAAGGTTAAAGTTTTGTTAGGATAAATTAAGATATATCTAAATAATGTTGTTCTTTAACAACATTGCCAGTCAGCAATAAGCATTAGCTTTTAATAAAAAGCTAATTTTTTAATGCCTTAAATCGAGAACGATAAAGAGCATCATTTTTCGCTGACGTGCATTAGGGTAAATCGGAATTATTACCGAAGTATCACAATTTTTTAGTTGCAATAAAGGTCAACAAAGATGAATAAGGTTCAAGCATCGTTTGAAGCTACCGAAGCTGCGTTTTACGTCGAAGGTTACGAAAAAATCGATTTTAGTCTTGTGTATGTAAACGGTGCATTTGACATTAAAAACAGAGAAGTTGCAGATAGCTATGCGAAATTTGGTCGCTGTCTGACTGTAATTGATGCTAATGTTTATGAAGTTTACGGTGAGCAGATCAAGTCATATTTTAGGCACTATGACATTGAACTCACAGTATTTCCCATCATCATTACAGAGCCGGCTAAAACCCTTGGAAGCTTTGAAAAAATTGTTGACGCTTTTTCGGATTTTGGCTTAGTTCGTAAGGAACCAGTTTTAGTCGTCGGTGGTGGTTTAATCACTGATGTAGCTGGGTTTGCTTGCGCTGCTTACCGTCGCAAGAGTAACTACATTCGCATTCCGACTACGTTGATTGGTTTAATTGATGCAGGTGTAGCGATTAAGGTGGCAGTTAATCATGGCAAGTTGAAAAATCGCTTGGGAGCATATCATGCACCTTTGAAAGTTATCCTCGATTTCTCATTTCTGAAAACCTTGCCAACGACTCAAGTTCGTAATGGGATGGCAGAGTTGGTTAAAATAGCTGTAGTTGCTAACTCCCAAGTCTTTGAACTGCTATACGAACATGGTGAAGAACTGCTTTCCACTCACTTTGGACATGTGAATGGTACACCAGAACTTAAAGAGATTGCCCATAAAGTCAACTACGAGGCAATCAAAACCATGCTGGAGTTAGAGACTCCTAACTTGCATGAAATAGACCTCGATCGCGTCATTGCCTACGGTCACACCTGGAGTCCTACCCTAGAACTAGCTCCACAGGCACCATTGTTCCACGGTCAAGCTGTGAATATCGACATGGCATTCTCGGCAACGATCGCTCAAAAACGAGGATACATCACAACCCAAGATCACGAACGTATCCTACTCCTGATGAGTCGTATAGGTCTTGCTCTTGACCATCCTATGTTGGACTCTGAACTAGTATGGCATGCAACTGAGTCTATCACTTTGACTAGAGACGGTTTACAGAGAGCTGCAATGCCTTGTCCTATTGGCAGTTGCTTCTTTGTCAACGATATGACTCGTGAAGAACTCGACTCGGCACTCGAAGACCACAAACGCATCTGTGCCAATTACCCCCGTGGTGGTGCTGGTATAGACGAGTACGTGAAGATTAATGAGCCGACTTTAGTTGGAAGTGGCACCAATGTCTAGTGTCTTACATGAACAAAAGGCTCGTCCGGTAACACCACTCGGAATTTTGGTTGAGCATCTGGCAACTGCCATTGAGATGATAGAGGCAGATGGGAATGTGTCGGAGTCCATCGCATCGAATGTCAAGCAAGCGTGGCATCTTGCGGCTGGAATAGACCCTTACCTTTCTGAATGCACCACTCAAGAGTCAAAAGCGCTGACTGCCCTTGCGAAAAGGACTCAAGAGGAAGCTTGGAGCAAGCAGTTCACTGAGGGAACGACAGTGCGTCCCCTAGAGCAGGAAATGCTCTCAGGACACGTCGAAGGACAAACGCTGAAAATGTTTGTCTATATGACCCGTGCTCAACAAGTGTTAGATATCGGTATGTTTACAGGGTACTCAGCACTTGCAATGGCAGAAGCTTTGCCAGATAATGGGCGTTTAGTCGCCTGCGAGGTCGATTCTTACACAGCCAAACTGGCACAAAGTTTATTTGAACAATCTCCTCACAAAGGAAAAATTCAGGTGGAAGTAGGGTCAGCATTGGAAACACTTGACAAGCTTGCCGCTGCTGAGGAATCCTTCGATTTGGTATTCATTGATGCTGATAAGAAGGAATATGTGGAGTATTTCCAAACTCTGCTAGACCGTAACTTGCTAGCACCTCACGGAATCATCTGTGTGGATAATACCCTGCTTCAGGGATTGGTTTATTTACCTCCCCAAGAGCGAACTCCCAATGCAGAAGCGATCGCACAATTCAACCGCATTGTTGCCGATGATCCTCGTGTTGAGCAAGTGCTACTACCCTTGCGAGATGGGTTAACCATTATCCGACGTCTGTAAAAAAGTCACTCAAAGCCCCTCAGACTAAAGTCTGGGACTACACAAACAAAGCCCATCTTCATGGGCTAAATACAGAAAAAACAATTATAGCCTGCGCTCGTCTGGCTTCGTCCGTGTAGCCCTCAGAGTTCCAGTCTGAGGGGCTTTTAACAAACAAATTTGGATTTTTTTCGACTTTCACCCACCCACTGCTTATGGCGCCATTCCAAAACCTCAGAACACCTATTGTGGCGGCTTTTCAAAATCTTGCTACACTCTTATTACTGGTGATAGCATTTCCCATTAACTGCATTGTTGTCTTAGCTTTGCTGTTTGGCAATTTTTTGAAGCGTCTGTTTCCCAAGCAAGTTGTTGTCAACCCGAACCGAAAAAATATAATGGTCAGCGGTGGTAAGATGACCAAAGCCCTGCAACTTGCGCGATCGCTTCACGCAGCTGGACATCGGGTTATTTTGGTGGAAACTCATAAATACTGGCTGACTGGTCATCGATTTTCCAACGCAGTTGATCGCTTTTATACTGTTCCTGCACCACAGAAAGATCCAGAAGGCTATACGAGAGCTTTAATTGCGATCGCTAAACAAGAAAACATCGACGTTTATATTCCTGTATGTAGTCCTGTATCCAGTCATTATGACTCCTTAGCAAAGCCAGCATTATCAGCCTGTTGTGAGGTTTTTCACTTCGATGCTGAAGTCACAAAGATGCTGGATGATAAGTTTGCCTTTAGCCAAAAGGCACTTTCTCTAGGTTTATCTGTCCCGAAGACTTTGTTAATTACAGACCCCGAACAAGTTCTCAATTTCAACTTTACCAACGAGAAGCGCAAGTACATCCTTAAAAGTATTGCCTATGACTCAATTCACCGCTTGGATATGACCAAGCTACCAATGGATCAGAGCGAAAACATGGCAACTCATGTTCGGAGTTTGCCAATTAGTAAAGATAACCCTTGGTTAATGCAGGAATTCATTCCTGGAAAAGAGTATTGCACACACAGCACAGTCAGAAATGGTTCTTTAAGGGTATACTGTTGCTGCGAATCATCCGCTTTCCAAGTCAATTATGAAAATGTGGAGAATCCAAAGATTTTTCAGTGGGTGAACCATTTTGTTCAAGAACTCAAGCTGAGTGGACAAATTTCATTTGATTTTATTGAAGCTGAAGATGGAACGGTTTATGCGATCGAGTGCAATCCACGCACACACTCAGCTATTACCATGTTCTATAACCATCCAAAACTCGCGGATGCGTATTTGAGCGATGCACCAAATCCGGACTATCCTTTGCAGCCTCTGTCTGATAGTAAGCCTACTTACTGGTTGTACCATGAGATTTGGCGGCTGACCAATGTTAAGTCATTTGGTCAACTGAAAACATGGGTCAAGAATATTTTGAGAGGTAAAGACGCGATTTTTAGTCTAAGTGACCCCCTGCCATTTCTAGCCGTTCACCACTGGCAAATTCCCCTGCTCCTACTTAATAATCTGCAAAGACTAAAAGGCTGGATAAGGATAGATTTTAATATTGGCAAACTCGTAGAAATAGGGGGTGACTGAGTGGGTTAATGGTATTATAGTTACTCAATTTTCTTGATAAATTAATAGGTTTGTTTCCAGGGTTGCTTCGGTCATAACAACAAGATTGAAAGATTTATCTAAAGTATGAAGTATGAAGTATGAAGTATGAAAT
>CASBQC010000377.1 GCA_949127805.1 Nostocales cyanobacterium PMM_0081 | reverse complement strand
CTACTAACTACTAACTACTAACTACTAACTAATATATGTCCCGCGTCTCGATTATCATCCCCACTTTGAATGAGGCAAAATGTCTGGGACGTACCTTGCGTCATCTCAGCCTACTGGAACCCCCTGCTTGGGAGGTGCTGGTTGTCGATGGCGGCAGTTCTGACGAAACGATCGCCATCGCCAAAACAGCAGGTGTACAAGTAATTTCTGCCAAACAATGCGGACGCGCTGCCCAATCAAATCAAGGTGCTTTATTCGCAACCGGAGAAATCCTCTGCTTTCTGCACGCAGATACTTTGGTAAGCGACGACTTGGTAACTGTTATTGAGCAGACACTAGCAGACAAAACTGTTGTTGCTGGCGGTTTTATTTCCCTGATGGCAGGTGAAAAAACAACACGCTGGGGAGTTTCACTGCACAACTGGCTGAAAACTTATTATGCACCGTTGCTTTTTCGCCCACATTTGTTTTTTCAAGGATTGCGCTTATTGTTTGGCGATCAAGTAATATTTACACGTCGCGTTGATTTCTGGGAATGTGGGGGTTTTGACAGCAACCTGCCAATTATGGAAGAAGCGGACTTGTGCCTCAAGCTAGTGCGACGGGGAAAAATTCGCTTAGTAAATCGTATCGTCCAAAGTAGCGATCGCCGTGTCGCAAAATGGGGCTTCTTCAAAGCTACCGCAATATATCTTTACATCGGCTTTCTTTGGGGTGTTGGTGTGTCACCACAATACCTGAAGCAATTTTATCAAGACATTCGGTGAAATACTTAGTTAATATTTAACTCAATAGTATTTTTATAAGTAGATGGGCATAAATAAGCGGATACTTATAGCAAGCACAAAGCGTGCTAAAAACCGAAGTTATGAGGGCTGAAGTCCTGACTACGAACTAGGACAGTATTTTACGTTTAATTGTCACTAATTGTGTATAAAAAGTACAAAAACCTCCTATTCTACTTTGTTCGAGACACCAGAGGGAAGAAACTTATATAAGTTAAATAGCGTCTGATTTAAGGATAATCATATTTACTTTTATAAAAGTATTTTGTTTGTCTGCTTGTCCAACCTTTTTAAAGCATCATCGTGGGCAACAAAAACATACAAGTTTACAAAACTTAAAAATTATCAAAAAGTGAGGAAAATAGCTAAAAGACATTGACTTCCGGCAATAGTATACAAAAAGCAAAAACAGCAATCCGGAAATTACTGCATAAGTTGAGTGATTCCAGACCTAATTAATAGAAGAAGTCGAAACAACGGCTTCGAGTGAATAATCACGCTCGATGTCCACCAAAGACATCATTCAATCAAGGGCAACTGCCAGTTAAAAATTTGAATGGGATAAATGGGGGTTGTGATGCAAACTTTAAAACAGGGTTTCGAGGAGCGCAATCTCACTATGGCTTCAGAGGCAGAAAAACTGACGCGATATTGGCGGCAACGTCTGGCAGCAGAGTGTCCAGAACAAAGTGAAGCAAATAGAGAAAGTATTATTTTTTGGCTTTTGGGAAGTAACTCAAAACGCTTTGACTTACTTAATTCTAAGGAGTTAGACATTGCCAAACAAGCGATGGAATATCGCTATCGGATTTTAATACAGCGCTACTTAGGAATGGCAAGAGAGCGTGCTTACCGCAATTTAATCACTCGGCTAGGGAGTTTAGTGACATTACGGAATAAAATCCAAGTTTGGATTTCTCTGAGTCGCGATCGCCAGCGCAGTGTCGTGGACGTGTTGCAAGAAGTACTCCAAGAATTACTGCAAAGCGATAACTACATGCAGCACCAAATGGCTTGCATCACCGAGTTTACAAAGGATTCCAGACTACATAATTCTTTGCTGTTTGCCAGCATGGAAGAATATTGCTTACGACCAGTACGCAATCAGCCGTTACTAGTTTACCGTTTTGTAAATTATTTGCGTCGTACCCAGCGTGGTGGTTTAACCCAAGTGCCTGGTAGTGATTTAATTAGACTAGTTTCCGAAGAAATTCTCACAGACGATAACGACAACCGCGTTAACTTAGCTGATAATCAGGCGATCGCCGAATATCTTGAAGCACAACAACTAGAAGAACAGCAAGTACTGCGTCACGCAGTCAAGCAAGAATTTGAAACTTATCTCCAAGAAAATCTAGGGCAAGACGCAGTACAGTGGTTGCGACTTTATCTGCAAGGCAAATCCCAAGATGAAATCGCCAAAAAACTGAGTAAGCCAATTAAAGAAGTTTACCGACTACGGGAGAAAATTAGCTACCACGCTGTCCGTGTCTTTGCCGTCAAAGGCAAACCGGAACTAGTAGATAACTGGCTAGAAATTTCCCTAGACGAACACAACTTGGGATTAACACCGCAGCAATGGCAGCAATTACATGAAAAATTGACTTTAATTGAGCGGCAGTTGTTGGAACTGCGAAAAGCAGGCAAATCCATCGAAGAAATTGCTAAACAATTAAAACTCAAAACCCATCAGGTAATGGGTGAATGGAGTAAAGTCTATCTCGCGGCTCAAAATTTAAGAACTGAGGAGTAACCAAATATTCGCGCTTTGAGGACACCGAGCGTCCCACCCCAAAAGCACCTCTAGATGACTATTAATTTTGGAGGTTGGATTTGGGATTCACCCCAATCCACAATTCCAAATAAATTTTATACAAATATGTAGTGAATTTAACTTTTATCAACCGAAAAACTAAGTTTATTTACTAGCAAATAACTTAGAGGCAGAATACGATATAAGGAAACATTAAGCAATCAAACCTATGTTGTCTTCACAGGGCAAACCAATTGATACCGAAGCAATTAGTAACCATCTGCTAACCGCTACTCCTTCGGAGTCGCAGCGCGAACCCCAGCAAACATTTGAGCTGATAGAGCGTATCTTGTCCTTTGAAGCTTGCTTATACCATCAAATTTTGCCCTATACCATAGAAGATAACAAACTGTTACTGGGCATGGTTAATCTAGAAGATACTGCGGCGCTAGATTACGTTGGTAACATTTTGTCTTATATTAATTGCACAATGGTGACAGTAGCGATCGCCGCTGATACCCACCGCAACATACTCTCAGCCTACCTCAACTACAAAAATACATCTCAGCCAGTAGCCAACGTTGCCCAAGAACATAACGCAGCTACCATTGCCGACTCACAAGCACAGCCAAAGACATCTACTTTAGCTAAGACGAAAAAAAGCGAAAACTCTGAATCAGATTCTCCCCCTTGGACAGAGGCTGATAACTTGTCTAAAGCTACCATCCTCTTTACCAGCGCAGACAAAAAGACACAGGAAAGTACTTCCGAAGAGCGCTCTGTAGAGAGTTTACCTGTATTACTCATACCAGTTCCTGATTTATTACTGCCTGTTGAACAGCTAGCAACACTGCAACCCAAGAAATTACTGGCAGAATTACTAGGTCGAGTTCTAGCGGGGGGAATTGGTCGTTTGTATTTGGAAAGACAACCATACGAAGGTAAAATACTCTGGAGTGATAATGGAGTCTTACAATCCGTTTTAGAAAAACTTCCTCTCTCCGTTTTCCAGGGAGTACTAAATGAATTAAAGCGACTAACAAACCTGCCTGTAACTACATTTGCAGAAGCAAAACAGGTAGAGAAAGAATGTTTATATCAAGAAAACCGTTTGTTATTACGCTTGCGAGTTATGCCGGGAATGTACGGGGAAGAAGCCACACTACAAGTACTGCGGGGAGCTGCCTTAAAATTCCATCAACAACAACAGTTGACACGTCTCAGCCGCGATGCTATAGGAATTTCCCAACAACTGAGTTACAAGTTGCACGAACTGCAACAACGGCTAGTCGTGAATCGCAACAACAACCCCGGACAATTGAAAGCTTTTACGGCACTAAATAAACTGTTGGATGATTTAGATAATCAAATCAAAATACTCACAGATGGTTGACCACCGATAAACAACAAATAAAAATCTGTCAGTAAAACCGCTGATTTCGCTGTGATAGTTATTGTGTTGTAATGGAACCCTAGACCGATCGCCTGAACTGGTTGCGGTTGAATATCAAGAAAATTTTGATACCGTATTCCCCTAAAGATTACGGCTTTTAAAACGTATAGTAACAAATCTAATTTTGCGCTCTTAAATCCATATTTTGCAGATATTTCATGCAGACTGAGGTTTTTAGTGAAACTTTCCCCCTAATGAGTACAGCCAATCCACAAACTTTGGAATGGTTGCTCAATGTTGCAATTGACCACGAATACCCAGCAGGACGAGCCGTTTTGATGGAAGATGCTTGGGGGAACGCGGTTTACTTCGTGGTTTCCGGTTGGGTCAAAGTGCGACGCACGTGCAGTCAAGATTCTGTTGCTTTGGCAATTTTAGGACAGGGTGATTTTTTTGGCGAAATGGCAATTTTGGATGAGTCTCCCCGCTCAACTGATGTAATTGCTCTTTCGGCAGTAAAATTACTGAGTATCTCCAGAGAGCGCTTTATTCAAATATTGTTTAAAGACCCGCAATTGCATCATAGAATGCTACAATTGATGGTGCGACGATTGCGGCAAGTTAATATACGCTCTTCAATGCGGTCTTCACCACCAGCAGTTAAACTTGCTCAAACTCTAGTTAGTTTGGGCGAAAGTTACGGTCAAAAATCAGAAAAAGGAAAGGAAATTTTTAACATTCCTTACAAAGATTTAGCAGAAGTTACAGAAATTGGTGTCGAAGAAACCACCAAAATTATGTCCAAGCTTGATGAAAAAGGTTGGATCAAAATTGACAACGTTCATCAGGTAGTTTATCTAGTTAACTTCAAACAGTTGATTAATTTGGCTGGCAAAGTTTAATTAGTTATATCATTTGGCTAAAATCATGATACATATAGCAATATAAAGAAATGTTGAATGTTTTTCTTAACATTCAACATTTCTGAGTTGATGCAAATGCAAACTATTAGACATGTCCGAAAATTAATTCTGCGTTGTCCGAAACCCTTGTAGAGACTACCAAGTGCTACGTCTCTACATTGTTTTCCAACAGAGGTCTATTGTATAAAGAACAAGTATGAATCTAAAGAAATCCGTTACCAAATCTATTGTCGTTATAGATACAGATATGGGTTACGATGACGTTATGGCGATCGCTATCCCCAAAATTTCCCACGACTCAATAGCATTTACAAATATTCAGTAGCAATATAATCTTTAATAGTCATTATCAGCCACACAAATACCTTTACATTTAATACCATTCGTAGCTGTGCGCTGACAGTAAGAACATAAAACTTTTTCGCTTTGTGTTTCTTGATTTGTAGTGTTTTCCTGTGGTTTTTCGGTTTGGAGTTTATTCATAAATAACTTAATGTTACTGATATGGTGTGCTTGTAGTTCCCCCCAATATTTCAGGGTAAATACTATTTACTAAAATCATCTTAAAGTTAAACGGTATTAGATAGATGCCCTACTAGGGTGTGTTAAGACGGATGTCCGTAACGCACCATCTTAGAACTAGATTGCGGTGCCACGAAGTAACGCACCCTACGTTATAGGTGGTTTAAGAGCGGAAACTGAGTAGTTATGAGTTCTGAACTGTGAATTATGAGTTATAAGTTAAATTTAACTCTAAATTCCTCGCTCCTACCTTTTAACTTTTAACTACAGATGAGTCACGCAACAGCACCTCGCACCGACACCCGCATCCAAGAAGCCGTGCCGACAATTCATTATCAAGTGGCAATGCCTCAACCAGAAACGCATTTGTTTGAGGTGACTTTGCATTTAGAAAATTACTCATTGCCGATTTTGGATTTGAAATTACCTGTGTGGACACCAGGTTCTTACTTAGTGCGGGAATACGCCAAACAGTTACAAGATTTTGGCGCTTTTTCAGACGCGCAGTCTTTACCTTGGCGGAAAATCAGTAAAAATCACTGGCAAGTAGAAACTATTGGTGTTTCAAAAGTAACCGTGGTTTACCGCATTTTTGCGAATGAACTATCAGTGCGGACAAATCACTTAGATGCAACTCACGGCTATTTTAACGGTGCAGCCCTATTTTTTAGAATCCCAGATTGGGAAAAGCAACCAATTCGCGTTTCTATCATACCACCACACCCAGAATGGCAGGTAACAACAGCATTACCAGCAGATGAACAAACCAATACTTTTTTAGCTGCCGATTTTGACACCCTTGTAGATAACCCCTTTGAAATTGGTTGCCATCAGTCATATCACTTTGAGGTATTGGGAAAACCCCATGAGTTGGCAATTTGGGGACAAGGTAATTTGCAAGTGGAACGGATGATTTCTGATATTACGAAAATTATCCAAGTTGAAGCGCAAATGTTTGGCGGTTTGCCTTATGAAAGATATCTGTTTATACTACATTTATTTTCTCAAGCTTACGGTGGTTTGGAGCATAAAAACTGTTGCTCTTTAGTTTATCAACGCTTTGGATTTCGCGCTCAAGATAAATACGATCGCTTTATGCAATTGGTAGCACACGAGTTTTTTCACTTGTGGAATGTCAAGCGCATTCGTCCGAAAGCACTGGAAGTTTTTGATTACGACCAGGAAAATTATACACCGTCTTTATGGTTTTCTGAAGGAACTACGAGTTACTATGATTTGCTGATTCCTTTACGGGCAGGCATTTATGATGCCAAGACATTTTTAAGTAACTTGGGCAAGGAAATCACAAGGTATGAAAAAACACCTGGTCGCAAAGTGCAGGCGCTTTCCGAGTCGAGTTTTGATGCTTGGATTAAACTTTATCGCCAAGATGCCAATAGCGGCAATTCCCAAATTTCCTACTATCTAAAAGGAGAAATGGTATCTCTGTTGCTAGATTTGCTGATTCGTTCCCAGCATGGCAATAAACGCTCTTTTGATGATGTCATGGTGAAAATGTGGCAGCAATTTGGCAAACATGAAATCGGCTTTACTCCCGAACAGTTACAGTCAGTAATTGAGTCGGTTGCAGAAATGGATTTAGCTGATTTCTTTCAGCGCTACATTGACAATACTGAAGATTTGCCTTTCAACGAGTATTTGCAACCTTTTGGCTTGGAGTTAGTTGCAGAAAACGAGGAAGAACCTTATCTAGGTGTGAAAACAAGTGCTGAAAACGGAAAAGAGATAATTAAATTTGTCGAAGTAAGTTCACCCGCACAAGTAGCGGGAATTGATGCAGGTGATGAGTTATTGGCAATTGATAAAATTAAAGTGACAGTAAGCGGGTTAAGCGATCGCTTAAAAGATTATCAACCCAACGATACTATCCAAATTACAGTTTTCCATCAAGATGAACTGCGTACTTATTCTGTAACCCTAGCTTCACCACGTAGCTCGCGCTATCAAGTTAAACCTGTTGCTAACCCTTCAATAATACAGCAAGAAAACTTAACAGGGTGGTTAGGCGTGTCAATTTTATAAGGTATAAGGTAAAAGGTAAAAGGCAAAAGCTAAGAATATGAATTTAAAATTTTGATTGATGGTTATACTTTGAAAATCCTGGTTGTAGAGACGTTCCGACGGAACGTCTCTAGGATAAATTAGGAATTTCAGACCTTAATTGAGCAACACCGTTCTTTCTTTTGCCTTATACCTTTTAACTTTTAACTTTTCAAGACTCCTGGTTCTTGCTGCATCGGTAAGACATCCAAAATATCGGTTTGCGAGCAATATTTTAGGTCTTCGTGACAATCAAGACGCAATAATCGTTTGCCGTGACTAGCTTGGTGTAAAAGTCCTAATAAGTTATCTTGCCATTGAGAATAAAGAGCGATCGCACTAATTACTTCATCATTACCAGCCAATTCCTCTAAAGGCAAGTTGGTTTGTTGAACAACATGTTGCGCGATCGCACCTGCACAAGCTGTATCCTCTAAAGAAAAACTGCCTTCCCAACCTGAACCAACAATCCAAACTGTTTCTGGTTGCTTTTCTATGAGATATCGCACCACCGCAGCCCGATTGATAAAAGCTGCGGCGATGACAGTTGTAGCATCTTGTATTCTTTGTAAGGCACGAGTGCCATTCGTGGTACTAATGAATAAGCGTCGCCCTTGGACTAATTCTGGTGTGCAGTCGAGAGGTGAGTTACCCAGTTCAAAACCAGGAACTTTCCCCCCACCGCGTTCTCCAGCTCGTAGCCGTTTTTCGGGGAGCCAAGATTCGCTAACATGCATTAGTTCATCTAAATCGCTGAAGACTTGGATAGCCTCACCTCCAGCCGCCAAGACTGTTGCCATTGTGCTAGTTGCTCGCAAAACATCAACTGCGATCGCGCAGTCTGGCGCTTTATGCGTTGGAGTCAATTCCGGGGTGTTGTAAACGAATAGCTTCACGTGCTGGATACACCTAGTCTTATACTACTGCCGCAAATAATATCTTACCCAGATGCTGTCACTAAACATAGCTTCATGCTAGTGGGTTATTGATGTGTCAACAAAGAGTCGGCTCTATGTATGAATATTTTAAGATTGAAAACTTGCCCGTTTTCAATGGGCAATTTATCCTATTTGAACGCAGAAAGCGCAAATCAACGTGTAATCTGAAAATAAGGACAGACTTTATAAATGTACCACTAACAATCCCAGGAATAGCTCTGCACTTATAGAGACGCTTACCATCCCCAATGGAAAATCAATAAATATGGCACCTTTACCTGAATACCGCCCCAAACAACTGTCTTTAGGTCCTCTAGAAGCAGAAATTTTGCATATCATCTGGGAACTGAGTTCAGTTACAGTTAAAGATGTACACGATCGCATTCTCACTGACCCCAACCGCGAATTAGCTTATACTTCTGTAACAACTGTGCTGCGTCGCCTTACCGATAAAGGTTGGCTAGCCTGCGACAAAAAAGCACGAGCATTTTATTGGCGTCCATTGATTACCAAAGAGCAAGCTGAGGTAATTAAAGCGCACGAACAGTTACAGCGATTTTTAGCGGTGGGTAATCCTGATGTGATTGCTGCTTTTGCAGATAGTTTAGATGAAGCTGCCAGCGAACAAATACAAGCGATCGCCCAACGTATTCAAGCTGCACGACAAGCTAGGGAGAAACAATAATGCATCTGATTATGATTTTGACTGCTTTAACAGTCGCTTGGTGCTTAAGAACCTCTAGGAGTGACATTCTTGGTAGTTGGAGTGTGCGGTGGAGGCGATCGCTATTCTTATTTATCTTCCCGCCCTTGTTAATTTTCATGACAGCGATCGCTATTTTGTTTATGGGACCTCAAGGCAAAATGGGCGGGATGTACACCGGCTGTTTTAGTTATGTCTTAACGTTAATTAGTCTTGCAATTGTTGATATTCTGTGCATTAAACTTGCCTTCGGTGGTTGGCAATCTGTGAAATCTATCCGCAACTGTCCTTTAGTTAATCTTCAGGGTAAACAAATGCGGCTACTCAATACCGAAGCGCTATTCGCCGGTCAAATCGGTTTTTGGGGATCGGAATTAGTCATTAGTCAAGGACTATTGGAAAGTCTTTCACTAAAGCATTTAGAAACCGTCTTCGCACACGAGCAAGGGCATTACCATTATAGGGATACGTTCTGGTTTTTTTGGCTGGGTTGGGTGCGTTCATGCACCGCTTGGTTGCCAAATACAGATGCATTGTGGCAAGAACTGTTAATTTTGCGCGAATTACGAGCCGATGCTTACGCTGCATCGCGAGTAGACCCGTTATTGTTAGCAGAATCGCTGTTGTTGGTAGTGAGTACAACTCCTATATCCTCAGAAATTTTCTGTGCTGCATTAAGTAGCGATCGCTTAGAACAGAGAATAGAAGCTTTGTTAGCACAACCAGAACCAACTCCAGAACTTAACTTCCAGTTTTGGAATGGCTTTTTGTTAGCGTTTTTGCCTTTGGTAAGTGTGATATTTCACAAATAAATAACGCAGGCGATCGCGCACCTGACAATAATAAAAGTTAGATGTGCGATCGCCTTTTCGGTTAACCCTTTTTTATAGCAGGGATTATAGGATATGAATATAACTACATCTACGCTGTGAAACTATGAACACTCAACTCGTAGACGGTCTAGCACAAATTATCCAGTCTCTTTCCCAAGAGGAACGGACGCTTTTGGACGAAAAATTGAAAAAATCCCACGCACAAGCAGCTTTCCAAAGGCTGATTTCGTTGGGAGAGAAAATCAACGCTCGTCGTGCAGGAAAACCATTTGAACCACCCCTAGAAGACTATATCCGACAAACAAGAGAAGAGCGCAACCAGCAACATGATGAACTTATGCGTAGTTGCTTTCCAAAATCTGAGGCAAAATGACATCAAGTGTAGTTTGTGTTGATGCCAACTTAGTGATACTTTTGTTATCAAGAGGTACTTTGGCGTTGCAGATAAGAGAATTGTGGAATCAATGGTTAGAATTAAACTACACAATTGTTGCACCAACCTTAATTTACTATGAACTTAGCAATGCCTTGCATCGCTCTGCTATTGCAGGGCAAATAGCACCAGAAGAAGCGGATCAAGTTTTAGCAGAAGCAACGAATTTAAATATCAGGCTTTACGGTGACGCACAATTACACCAAGAAGCCTTAAGTTTAGCTAGAAGTCTCAGGCTGTCAGCAACCTATGATGCTCACTATCTAGCGCTAGCTCAAAGATTAAAATGCGAGTTCTGGACGGCAGATAAACGGCTGTTTAATTCAGTGCAACCTTCGTTACCGTGGATACATTTAGTGACATCAAGTAGCTAGGCACTTTCTGTCAGTAACGTTCTCAACGCTTTTCCCAAATACTCGTACTGTTCGAGCGTATTGTAAATTTGTGCCGAAACCCTTACCAATAACTTCGGTTTTTCCCAGGGAACCACTTGCACTTGAATCCCAAATCTATCAAACAATTCATCGTGCAAAGCCATAAAATTACGACTTTCCAACACTTCTGGCATCGGAACAACTGCCATTGAACCAATCATCTCATCAGGACACGGTGCCGACACGTTCAACGCTTCACAAAGTAGCTGTCTTGCCTGTAATGCTAGCTGATGATTTCGCTGTCTTAATTCATTCCACCCACCAGGTAACAGAGAACCCATAAAAGCGATCGCTTCCGGTACGCACATATAAGCGGTAGGATCGTTTGTACCCATCCAATCAAATTCCAACTGAAAGCGTGATTTATCAGTTCGTGGTGAGTTTGCACCGTGGCTAATTGTCAGCGGACGAATTTCTGGCTGTTTATCTCGTTGTACATACAAAAACGCCGCACCTTTCGGTGCACACAGCCATTTATGACAATTCCCAGTGTAATAAGTCGCCCCAATTTCTGATAAGTTTAAAGGAAGCATTCCCGGTGCGTGGGCACCATCTACAAGCGTATCCACACCACGCTGTTGCAACTGTTTCACCAACTGCTGAATCGGGAAGATTAACCCAGTTTGGCTGGTAACGTGATCCAAAAGTACTAATCGTGTTTTTGGCGAAACCCCCTCAATTACCGCTTCTAAAATTTGTTCTGACGATTCTATCGGAAAAGGAATTTTTGCCACCACCACCCGCACCCCAGTGCGACTAGCGATAAAATCTAAAGCATTACGGCAAGCGTTGTATTCGTGGTTCGTTGTGAGAATTTCATCCTCAGGATGAAAGACAAGCGATCGCAACACACAATTAACACCAGTCGTCGCATTTGGAACAAATACCAAATCCTCAACATCCGCACCCACAAACCCTGCCAGTTTCCTCCTCGCATCATCCAGCAACTTTTCCCACTCCCTGCCAAAAAAGCGCAAAGGTTCATTTTCTAACTGTTCGCGCAATCGTTGTTGCGCTGACAACACAGCCTTAGGACAAGCACCAAACGAGCCATGATTGAGAAACGTCACAGATCGATCAAGCGACCATAATTCCTCAAAACTTGAGGATTGAAGTTTGAAATTTTTCCTTTCATCCTTCATCCTTCATCCTTTATCCTTTACTTAACTCCCCAGGCCGGATTCGAACCAGCGACCAATCGATTAACAGTCGATCGCTCTACCACTGAGCTACTGAGGATCACAATTTCTTATAGTAAGGGTAAAGATAGGATTTGGCAAGTACCTGAGCGAAAATTTTTCCAAAAAACTTTTGACTAGATACTTAAGTCCATAATCCTTTCAATCAAAACCCAATGACGGAGGTAACTTTGCTGTGCAATTCATGCTAATATTTAATTTATTCCCATTCGCAATTCCGCCAGACGCTGCCGCGCTTTGGGATCGATGGAATTTGCTAAAAATCTACTTTTAGGTTGTTTCCTTGTTTGATACTTTTGCCGCGATCGACACACAGTGGCTTCCACTTCCCAACATAGTTTTTGAGCCGACATCCACTCAGCACCATAACCTAGTATCATCAACTGTTGTGCCCGGTCTGATGTGGCAACAATTACGCGAGAAATTAGAGACTGTGCTAATGAAGAGCGCAAAGACGCACAGGTTTTTTCAATGTATGTGTCAGCAGTCTGCCCAAAATCAGTGTAATGAACTGATAAAAGCTCTGTAACAACTTCTTTATTGCTAGAGGAATTTTGATATTGGGCATCAAACACGATTTGAGTGTCATAACCCTCAAAAGCGGTGTAACTGATTAAAGTTTCAATTAATTCACCGCGTGCTGCCTCTAATCCAGCATGGTCACGGGTTTTTTTCAGGCAAGGCCAAGCGCCAATTATATTGTAGCCGTCCACTAACAAAACGGCTGGAAGTAAGGAGGGGGGCATGGTTTTTAATCACAATTATCTAGAGTTAACAAAATTCATTCATAACTTTTATAGTAATTGAAGCACTGCTTGTAACACTATGTTACAGAAAACAAAAGATGTAGACCAATTGTGTAAAGCTGCTAAATCAATAGAAAACGCGCCTTTTTTAAGGCGCGTTGCAGTTGTTTCTAATTAGTAATTAATTATTAGCTTGGGATAAAAGAAAACTGGACAAGTGAGTATTAAGAGGCTTCTTTGTGTACCTCCATCAAACGTTGTTTCAAGCGTGGGGCTTCACCTTTATCCACTAGAGAGCCTTTTTCTAACAAGAAAGCGCCATCACAGTAATTTAACTCATCTAGGCGATGCGTTACCCAAAGAGCCGTCATATTGCGACTTTTGACTAAGCGACGCACTTGAGCTACCAAGTCCAGTTGACTATCTGGATCGAGTAAAGCAGTTGGTTCATCTAATAGTAAGACCTCACAACAACGAGCGATCGCACCAGCAATTGCCACTCGCTGTTTCTGTCCACCACTCAAAGCATAAATAGGGCGTCGTTGCAATGAGAGCAAATTCACCGCTCCTAGTGCCTCCTCAACCCTTGCTCTCACTACCTTTGGCGGCAATTTTTCTTCTACCAACCCAAAAGCCACATCTGCACCAACAGTTGGCATCACCAATTGATGATCCGGATTTTGGAAGACAAAGCCAACAGGATGCAAAACCCGAATTTCCCCGGATTTCGGTGCTAATAACCCCGCAAGTAATCTGAGCAAAGTTGATTTTCCACTACCATTAGTACCTAAAAGCATCCAAAATTCACCTTTAGGCACTTCTAGAGAGCAAGATTTAATAACTTTCTCTCCATTAGTCCAACTGAAGTTTAAATCCTTTACCTCAATGCCCAGTTCCGCCATTTTTATACCGCCGATCGCTTACTCAGACGCTAGAGCGAAGAAACCAGGTGGTCTAGCACCACCAGCAGCTACACCATCTTTTTGAGATATTTGCACCCCAGAAATTTCACTACTACGGACGGCGATTTTTTTCTCTGTCTTGCCCTCGCATATTGTTAGAGTCGATGGGGAGTATTATCTCCCGCACCTCTCTGTTAGAGCCGTGCGTGCGGCTTTCACCGCACACGGCTCCCGATATTCTTAAGGGATAACCCTCTTGCCCATGTGTTGATAGTCGTGGCAGGATTTATGTAGAGCCTCTAGATTTTTAATTTTCCAGTTGCTATGATTCCCGTCGATGTGATGTAAATGTACTGGCTCTTCGCTCGTGCATTTAAGACCACAGTTACCACATGTTTGGTTTTGGCGTTTTAATGCCTTAGAGGTTTCTCCGTCATATAACTTATTGTTGCGATTGCTCCAATAAGCCATATCTCCATCAAAAGGTGATTTCTCTCCCTTGACGTTGACGTGTTTATTTTCAGAGTAGGAAACTGATGGAAACGCTTTTTTAATCAAATTTGTAGTTGACTGTTTGTCGTTTTTAGTTTCTTTATTAAAAACTTTCCAAGCTCTGTGGTTGGTATGCCAAAGTGAGAACCTTGACCCATCCATTTTGCAGAACTTATGATAGTTCCGCCATCCTCTAACTACAGGGGCTAATTTATTCGCCTTTTCTGTAGCACCAATATTTGAGCAATTGACGATGGTTTTTACCTTCTGACGGAATTTTTTGTAGTTGTCCACTGAGGGGGTACACTTAAATTTCCCGTTGCTTTGCACTTTAAAATGCCAGCCAAGGAAGTCAAACCCATCTGTCGCGGCGGTTATCTTTGTTTTCTTCTCACTTATTTTCATTCCTCTGTCAGCTAGGAATTCGTTGATTTTATCGAGTATTGCGTTCGCATCATCTTCAGGTCGTAGCATGATTACCATATCATCCGCATAACGGATTGATGGTTCTACAATTTTGCTCGTATCTTTGTATGAGTGGATGCTTTCTATCCCGTTTAATGCGATGTTGGCTAAAAGTGGACTAACCACACCGCCTTGGGGTGTACCTTGTTCTGGGAATTCGGGGTTTATTCCGGCTTTTAGGCATCGGAATATTCCTAGTTTAATACCCGATGGCGCTATAAGGTTTTCCATTATTGTGGTGTGATTAATCCTGTCGAAGCATTTTTCAATATCGAGTTCTATGACTCGTTTGTTGATTCCATTTTTCGTTGAGCTTAGGTTTTGAAAAAGGATTTTCTGGGCATCGTGCGCCGAACGTCCTGGTCTAAAACCGTAACTCTTAGCATGGAAGGTTGCTTCGTGTGCTGGTTCTAGTGCATATTTTGCTAGGCATTGCCATGCTCTGTCTGCAATAGTGGGAATTTTAAGCATCCTTGTAGACCCGTCCTTTTTAGGGATGGGTACACTGCGTAACCCTTGGTGATGCCAATTGTTACCAGATGTCTTTAGCAGTTCTTCTAGTTCAAAACGTTCCTCAAATTTGAGGGCTTTTTTACCGTCGATTCCTGCTGTTTTCTTTCCAGCGTTTAGCTGTGATACTTGACGAATCGCCAAGATTCTAGCCGCTTTGGATTTCAGAATAAGCTTTTGAAGTGACAAAGCTTTACGCTTGTCCCCTGCTCGAATAGCTTTGAACACCCTACATTGAAGGCGAAATAAATCCTTACGGAATTTCTTCCAGTTGAGATTTTTCCAAGATTCACTAGCCTCGTGACTGTGCCTAATCATGCTCTACTCCGTTAGATGTTTTCTGAATACCTTGCAGCAATTACGCCGCATCCTACCCGAATCAAGGGGATTCCGTATCTCGTCTTACCTACACGGGGTTCGACCGTCCCGTGACCTTTGATTCGTTTTTATTCGTTCCCTCAGACGATTGTTACGTTCCATTAGGTGTAGCCAATTTAACCATCAGAAACCCTAGATTCTTGCTGCTAATGGAATTACAGTGCAGCGGGTTTTTCGCTCTGATATAGTCAGGGGTTTTTGAGTTATGCCCTGCTTTATTGTGGGTCACTTTTTTAGGCTCGGTTTCACCATCGGAATTCCCTGTTAGTGCCAGTGTCAACCCATAACAGTTGTCTGATTGCACCCTGTTCCCAGCTTCACTCTGTAAGAATCGAGCTTACTCGGTGTGGGCAGATAAGGAGTCACGCTTGAATCTAGCGGATAGGACTTTCACCTACATCAATCTGAGAGTTCAGTGCTTAACTTGCGTTAAGTTTCACTGGATTAGTTATGTACGGACTGATTACCGTGATTCACTAATCAACGAATCGCACAATTCCACAATATCAGGG
>CASBQC010000376.1 GCA_949127805.1 Nostocales cyanobacterium PMM_0081 | reverse complement strand
CCCTTCCCCCCTGTAAAGGTGACGCTTTGAATGAAATACCTGTTGAAAAAAGCATAAATACTTAAGGCTGGCAGGGTGAAAACCATAGAGGCTGCCATGATGTAGTTCCAATAGCTGATATATTGCCCTTTAAAGCTGTTTAGTCCTAAGGGTAGGGTAAACATTTCGGGGTCAAACAAAATCACTACAGGCAACAAGAAATTATTCCAACTACCCATGAAGACAAAAACTGCTTGTGCTGCGAGTGCAGGTTTGGCTAAAGGCAGAACTATATAACGGAAAATGCCAAAGGGTGTTAAACCATCTAGTTGACCAGCTTCTTCTAATTCTTTAGGAAAATTAACGAAAAACTGTCGCATCATGAAGATGAAAGTGGCATTAACCATGCTGGGGATAATCATGCCTTGGTAGGAATTCAACCAGCCGATCGCTTTTAAAATCAAAAAGGTGGGAATCAGTGTAATTTGTGCTGGTACTGCTAACACTGCCAAAATCAAAAAGAACCAGAAGCGCTTCCCCTTAAAGCGTAGCCGCGCTAAAGCATAACCTGCCATCGAATTAAACAGCAAGTTTAAAATGGTGACGCACAGGGCAATAAATACACTATTAATTAGCCAGCGCAAAAATAACGGTTCTTGAAGAAAGATTTGTTTGTAGTTGTCAAGGGTGAAATTGTGTGGTAAAAAATTAGATTCACCGCTGACGATTTCTGATAGCGGCTTGAATGAAGCCGAAAGCGCCCACAAAAAGGGTATGAGGGTGATGACAGCATACAGCGTCAGCACGAGGTATAGCAACCCTTTTAACCAAAAAGTGCGAGAGGTAATCAAAATTTTTCACCTCCAAAAAAGCGCCGCTGTATTAACGTGGTGGTGATGATGACAGCTGCGAGTAAAAAGGCGATCGCTGCTGCATATCCCATCTGTAAGTTGCGAAAAACAGCTTGGTATATTAATAAAACTATGGTCAGGGTGGCGTTATTTGGTCCACCATTGCCATTAGAGAAGATGTAAGATTGGTCAAACAGTTGAAATGTCCCAATCACCCCTACAGACATCACAAAGAAGGTTACAGGCTTAAGCAGGGGAACAGTAATCCGGATAAACTTCTGCCATTCATTCGCTCCATCTAACTCTGCGGCTTCGTAAAGAGTTTGGGGTATATCTTGCAACGCTGCCAGGTAGATTACCATGTAAAACGGCGCAGTTGACCAAATATTCATCAGCATAATACCTTTAAGCGCCACTGCTGGATCGCCCAACCAGTTATAAGTTGGCAGTCCCACAAAAGCGAGAAAGTCATTCAGTAGTCCATCGGTGTTGTAAATCCACATAAAAATCAGCGTCAAAACTGCTGAAGAGGTGACTGTCGGCAAAAAGTAAAGAATCCGCCACCAGTTTTTGCCGCGAATGCCAGAATTAAGTGTTACTGCCAGAATTAAAGCGAGGATTGTTTGAGTTGGTACAACAATAACTACATATTGCACTGTGTTAGACAAAGCAATCCACACGCGTTCATCATCAACTAATCGGGTGAAGTTGCGAAAACCGATGAATTCGTACTTTATCCCACCGAGAAGTTGTACTTTTTGCAGCGAAAGAAACACAGCATAGAGGATGGGTAAGACTACAAAAGTCCCCATCACCACAATAGTTGGCGTGATAAAGAGGTATCCAGCCAGGTTTTCTGTCATGTTTAACCTGGGGTTTCTTTGTTGTCTTTCGATTTCAAGCACAAATAAACCTCCGTCTAATTCAGCACCTATCCGGCTGTAGCGATGGATGGTGCATGATTATTTATCGTACTCCTGTGCGGACGTAGTAGCCACTTCAGTGGTTTAATATAAGGGCTGAAGCCCTTACTACTTGGCGTAAACGAATCTTTTTTATACTTTTGAGCTTCAAAACTGGAAACTTCCTGTTTAGAACTGGAAACTTCCTGTTTAGAACTGGAAACTTCCTGTTTAGAACTGGAAACTTCCTGTTTGGAACTGGAAACTTCCTGTTTGGAACTGGAAACTTCTTGTTTAGAACTGGAAACTTGATGTTTGGAACTCGAAACTTCGTGCTTTTGGGTGGAAGCGTCAAGTTTAAAACACGATAGTTCTTACTGAAAATAAGAACTATCGTGTTGGCATTCTTTTAAATCAAATCTGAACTGCTTATATATCAACTTAGTTTTCTAACTAAGAGCCAGATTTGACAAAAATAACAGCTAAATAAATATCAACTTAATCAAAGGAATACTCCGCAGCGATCGCCTATCAAATTTTCGTAAGCTTTTGGCAAAATAGAGCTGCTCAACATGCTTTTATCTTTTTTTTCTAAATCAACTCTTAGCCTGACAGCCATAAGTTTATTTCTTAGCGTTATTTCTCAAACCAAACCAGTAGAAGCTGCTTCTTTTAAAGTGGTTGCTTCAGGTCTTGATAATGTACGCGGTCTTAATTTTGCTCCTGATGGTAGTCTTTATATTACAGAGGCAGGTGTAGGAGGGGATGGACGCTGCATTCCCGGACCTTCTTTAGAAGGTCTTGATTCATGTGCTGGTACAAGTGGTGCTGTCACCAGAGTTAAAGATGGCAAGCAAGAGCGTATACTTACAGGACTGCCTTCAATAGCATTAAGACCCAGCGGTGCTACGGGTGAAGGTCCTCAAGATATACAATTTGATGCTGCTGGAAATGCTTATCTTCTAATTGGTTATGGTGGTAATCCAACTATCAATGATTTTCAAGCCAATTCTCCAAGCTGGGGACAACTTTATAAAGTAGATTTCAATACGGGTTCTTTAACAAGTATTGCTGATTTAGCAAAATATGAACTTGCTAATAATGCTGATGGGGAAGCTGTGCTTGATGTTAGCGGTGAAATAGCTAGCAATCCCTATGCTTTTACTATTAAGGGTAATACTGCTTATATCGTTGATGCGGCTGCAAATAACGTTTTAACTGTGGGACTTGATGGAAGTAATTTGAAGTCGTTTGTTGTGCTTCCCAAGCAAACTATAACTAATCCGATTTTCCCAACTCCGGAACCGGGACAGGTGTTACCTCCCGATGCACCACCACCCGGACAAACACCAAATCAGGTGGAAATTCAATCAGTACCTACAGGTGTGGCTTTTGGTCCCGATGACGCTTTATATGTCAGCGAGTTCACGGGTTTTCCTTTCCCAGTCGGGAAAGCGCGGATTTTTAGAGTTGCAGCGAATGGTGAAACAACAGTTTACGCTGACGGTTTTACCCAACTCGGTGATTTAGCTTTCGATGCAAAGGGCAATTTGTACGCTTTACAATATGGCAATGAACCTCAGTGGAAAGGTATTTCTGATGCTTCTGTAATTAAAATAGCTCCTGATGGTACTCGCACAACGCTGCTTAGTGGTAATGGATTAGAGTCAGCTACAGCCTTAACAGTTGGTCCCGATGGTGCGGTTTATGTTTCAAGTATTGGCGATCGCCCTGGTGTTGGTCAAGTTTTGCGAATTGACAATAGCGCAAAAGTCCCTGAACCAACTTCTACACTCTCGCTACTCGCTTTTGGTGCTTTAGGTGTTGCTTTTTCCATCAAGCGCAAACACTCAACACATGTTAATATCTGCCATACAAGCAAGTAAAGCAAAAATTTAACGTAATTACTTTATCGCAGCAACCAAAGCTGATTGGCATCCTTCTAAAATACGCTTTCAAGCATTGCCACGCTCACCTATAATTAGAGAATTCAACGCCATCGAGACAACGGTTATGTCACCCGATCTCAAAAATGCGTTACCAAGTACTGACGAGTTGCCTTGTTCAGACGATATACCTGTGGATAACGAAGACCAAAACTTTCTACCCAATGTCTTGCTGTTTTTACTTCAGTCAATTTGGGCTTTGCGAATGGATTGGTTCTTCGGTGTCGATATGGCAGTATATCACACTACGGGGATTAGTCCAAGAGTGCCTGTAGTGCCAGATGGCTTTTTAAGTTTGGGAGTTGAACGCAAAAAAAACGGTAAATCGCGCAAAAGTTACGCAGTTTGGGAAGAAAATCAGGTAGTTCCAATACTTACGTTAGAGATGGTATCTCATTCCCCAGGTGGTGAATATGACGAGAAGATGGCTATCTACACTCGACTCGGTGTATTATACTATGTGATTTACAATCCGGAATTTTGGCGACGCGACCAACATCAACCATTTGAAGTGTATAAGTTGGTTGATGGTAACTATCAATTGCAGATAGGTGAACCTTGCTGGATGCCTGAAGTCGGTTTGGGAATTGGACGATATCAAGGTGTTGTAGCTGGTATCCCTCAAGAGCTATTGTCTTGGTATAATCAGCGGAGCGATCGCTATTTAACCGCAGAAGAGCAAGTTCAAATTGAGCGATCGCGTGCAGAAATTGAGCGATCGCGTGCTGAACAATTAGCAGATTATTTGCGATCGCTCGGCATCGATCCTGATAATCTACCTAGCAAGCAATCTTAATTAATTTTATGCGGTTGTCGCGACAGTTTATGCTGTGGTAACGACAATAAAACTTTTTCGTAGTCAGGAATGCGCGTCCTAATTTCAGAATTGAAGAGGACGTGCATTCCTCACTACCGCTTTCCTCACTCCATTGCTTTAATTTGCTGATTAGCTGCTTGTTGCGAATTCCCCATTGCCTGTTTTAATGGTTGTTGTCCAAGCATTGCGCTGACAAACTGGTTATCAAAGTTGTTCATAATCACCGCTGGATATTTACCTGCTTGCCAAGGTATGGCATAATTAACACCTGTGAGGAAAGGCGATCGCATCAAGTCTTTTTCATAAGCTAATTTATCTGCCACTGACTTGCGGGTGGGTAATGCAAACCCTGTTGCTGTCCAATGAAGCATTCCTTCATAACCTGTCAGATAAGATATCAACTCCCAAGCTTCTGCTTTGTGCAATGCTAGTTTATTCATCACATAAGCCACTGTAAATACCATCGTGCCTTTTTTGTCATTCATTGTCGGCACTTCTGCGGTAGCAAATTCTAGCTTGGGAAAGGTTTCTGTAAGATAGGGAATTGCCCAATTACCCTCAATCACCATTGCTGCCTTACCTTGACCGAACATTTCACTACCTGAATTTGTCCCTACATCAGATTTTTGTGCGGAGGTGCGGTCTTTTTGATACTGGTCTACAGCTAACTGTAATCCTTGTAAACCGGCAACACTTGCAAAAGCAGCATAACCATTTTCTGCCACAATTTGCCCCCCAAAAGCTTTGATTTTATAAGCTTGACGCGCTAATTCGGGAATTTCCCCAAAGCCGTATTGGTCAATTCTGCCGTCTCCATTGCGATCCACCGTCAACAGCTTCGAGTCGCTGCGGAGTTCATCCCAAGTTGTGGGAGGACTGCTCAGATTAGCTGCGGCGAAAGCTTGTTTATTATAAAACAGTGCCAGTGTAGAATAATCTTTAGGCAACCCATAAATATGATTTTGGTATTTGAAGCTGTCGAGTAGCGTTTGTTGAAAGTCAGCTAAGTCAAATTCGGGTTTGATGTAACCCTCAAGAGGTTCTAAGACATCCTGACTCATGAAGAAAGGAGCCTCCATTACATCCAAATAAAAGACATCGGGTGCAGCTTCGCCGACAAAGCGAGTTTTAATCACATCCATATATTGGTCATTAATGACTTCATGCTTGACTTTTATGCCTGGATGGTGTACCTCGAAATCGTTTAATACCTGTCTTAATAATTTTTGTTCAGCCGGATTAGCAGCCCAGCTGCTGAGTTTGACGATAACTGGTGCTGGTGCAGTGGGTGCACTTACAAAAGGTAGTTTAACGAGAGCGAAAATTATTAGGGCGATCGCTACTACTCCCAAAAATTTCCACACGTTGCTTATCATTACTTCCGTGGGTATGTTTCTTTTCACTTCTCTTATAGCTTCTGTGACTGGGGATTGATATATTTGTTAAGAAATGCAAGTTAAGATAACGAATAATTATCAGCACATCTCAATAAAATAGATAAGTTCGTAGCTGTGAGAATTAATACAGTTATAGATTAGAAAGCTATATGTAATAACCACCGAGATAGTAAATGGATTCTGTTGAGTTTGATATCGATGCTCCTTTAGTTCCAGAAATTGCTAAGGTAGCAGCACAAGAAACAGTAATTTATCCTACCGCCAAACCCGGAAGACCAATTACTAAGGATGCTATTCGCACTTCGTTGCGAGCTTCAACTATAGATGGTGCTTTCCTTGCGGTTTACACAATTACCACCACGGGCATTTTGCTCAGTAACTTCCTGGTGGAGTTACATGCTAGTCCTGTGGCTATTGGGATGCTTACCTCAATCCCAATGTTGGTAAATCTAATTCAGCCAGTAGGTGCATATCTTTCAGAACGCATCACAAGCCGCTTCCACTATTCTATGAGGACTAATGGTCCGGCTCGCCTAGTGTGGCTAATTCTAGTACTTGGTATTGTAGCCTTCAGCTGGGGACTAGTTAATTCTCACCAACTGGTTATCTTGACCTTGGGGATTCTTGTAGTCAGTAATGTGTTTAACGGACTCCAAGCTGCATCTTGGCTAAGTTGGATGGCTCAGATAGTTCCCCGCAGATTGCGTGGACGCTATTTTGGGTTACGCAACAGTGTAGCTAGCCTGACTAATTTAATTTGTGTACCTTTAGCGGGTCTAACTATATCAAAATGGTATGGTGGGGCAATCCAAGGTTATGCCGTGGTTGTGTTTGTCGGCATTCTGTCGGGGATTGCCAGCTTGGCGTCTCAGTACTTTCAGCTTGATATTAATCCCCAGCAGCAAAAAACTTTACCCGATGGAATAAGTGAAAACAAGGCTCTTTCAATCGAAGCGATTGATAGCGATTTACCGAATACCGAGAATACAGAAACAAAGAGTGATGTAGCTTTGTCGGGAAATTCCAGTAATAGCAAAAGCATCCTCAAGGATTTTAACTTTTTGATGTTTCTGTTGTATTTCGGCTTATGGATGTTTGCCGTTAATCTCAGCGCTCCATTTTTTAACTATTACTTGTTGGACACGTTAGATATAGATGTCAGTTACGTAACGATTTACGGGAGCTTGCGCGCAGGGGCAAATTTAGTGATGCTCCTAATATGGGGTAAGTTGGCAGATAAAGTCGGTAATCGTCCAATCTTGTTTTTCGTCGGGATTGTGCTAGGAGTTACACCCCTGCTGTGGCTGTTAGTTGGGAACAGTCAGCTTGATATCTGGCTATGGTTGCCGTTGTTACACATCCTTCTCGGCGTAACTTGGGCAGGTATTGACTTGTGTAATAACAACATCCAGCTAGGAATAGCACCTGTTAAACATCAGGCAATTTATTTTGCGATCGCTGCTGCGGTGGCTGGAGTTAGTGGTGCTTTAGGTACAACTATAGGCGGCTTCGTCGCCCAATTTTCTGTTTATGGCGGCTTACTAGGATTATTCGCTATCTCTGTTATATTCCGGCTAGCATCTTTGATTCCCCTCGTCTTTGTGCGAGAACCGAAACACTAATTTAGGAGTCAAGGGTCAAGAGTCAAGGGTCAAGAGTCAAGGGTCAAGAGTCAAAGGTCAAGAGTCAAGAGTCAAAAGTCAAAAGTCAAAAGTCCAAAGTCACTCATATTGACCATTGACCAAATAATTATTAATTCATAATTCATAATTCATAATTAAAAAAATGGGTACTACGAACACTGAATCAGATATTCAGTGGTCTACAATCAGTGGTGGGTACTACGAACTAGAAGTGAAATTATG
>CASBQC010000375.1 GCA_949127805.1 Nostocales cyanobacterium PMM_0081 | reverse complement strand
TTTGAAGCGACAGAAAAACCCGAAGATCA
Source organism: Nostocales cyanobacterium PMM_0081 (assembly GCA_949127805.1). Taxonomy (GTDB): domain Bacteria; phylum Cyanobacteriota; class Cyanobacteriia; order Cyanobacteriales; family Nostocaceae; genus Hassallia. Next base: position 17,943 of record CASBQC010000375.1, on the reverse strand, counting down.
AAAATGCAGATTACCAAACAACAAACGCATTGCAATTGGTGAAGATGATCCTTCTTGTATAGATTCTATTGATTGTCCAGGTTCAGAAGTTAGAGCATATTTAGAGAGGAAAGGCGAAAAGTTATATTTAGTTCCAACTAATTCAGCACCAATTTATTACAACAATAAAGAAATTACGTCGCGCACTTTAATCTCTAGTTCTACGTTCAGGATAAATTGTCCACAAAACAGACGCGATTACAAAATAGTAATTAAAGTTAAAAAATAGTAACTCAGGAAGGAACGCATGATTAACAGCACTGGAAATGAACTTCAATATCGCGGAATTAATCGCACAATTTGTATAGGTTTAGGCGGTACTGGACGCGATGTTTTGATGCGAATTCGGCGGTTAATTGTAGACCGCTATGGCGATTTAAACAACTTACCAATTGTTAGTTTTGTTCACATCGATACGGATAAAGCCGCAACCCAAGTAACTGGTATTCGCACAGGAAGTACTTATCATGGTGTTGACCTCAGCTTTCGGGAAGCGGAAAAAGTCAGTGCTACCATGTCCTCTCCTGAGGTTACTATGTTTGTGGAAGGATTGGAGCGGCGTTCAGAATACACTCACCACGGTCCCTACGACCATATTGGTAGATGGTTTCCTCCACAATTACTGCGAAATATTAAAGCAGTGGAAGAAGGTGCAAAAGGTATTAGACCCGTTGGCAGGCTGGCTTTTTTCCACAATTACCAAAAGATTAAAACAGCAATTGAAACGGCAGAAAAACGTACAAGAGGACATGATTCTTTATTGCTAAGAGAAGGTTTAAGAGTGGAACCGGGACTAAATATTTTTGTTGTGGGTTCTCTTTGCGGCGGGACAGGAAGTGGGATGTTTTTGGACGTTGCTTATAGTCTTAGGCATCTTTATGGCGATCAAGGCGCTCAAATTGTCGGCTATTTAGTGATTAGTCCAGAATTGTATGGTAACACTCCTAATATGAGTGCCAATACTTATGCTGCTCTCAAAGAATTAAATTATTACAGCACTGCCGGCACAAAGTTTGAAGCTTATTATGATATTCAAAATTTGGTGTATGTGCAGGAGCAACGACCACCTTTTGACTACACTTATTTAGTTTCCAGTCAAACAAGTGGCGAGTATCAAATTTTAGCACAAGGCAAGTTGTGCAACGTCATTGCTCATAAGATTGCTTTAGACTTTTCTGGTGAATTAGCACCAGTAGTTAAAGGCAACAGAGACAACTTTCTGCAACACATGATTCAGGGGGACAAACACCCACGTCAGAATGTCCAGCGTTTTTTAACATTTGGATTGGCGGCTATTTATTTTCCTCGCGATACTATTGTTCAAATAGCCTTAAATCGTGTCAGTTTAGAACTGGTAAAATTCTGGTTAAATGGCGAAGGTCAAAGTCCAGATACCTCAAGTTTACTTGAACAATTTCTAATTCATTATCGTTGGCACAATGACCAAGGGAAAAAGGATGGTATAACTACCAGACTAACTGAATCTGTTCAAGAATCTAATAAAAATTTTAGTAATATAATCAACGCTTGGAGAAATAAATTAGAACGGTCAATCTCTGATTGCCAAAATAAAGATGACCGGAATGGAATTCGTCAACAGTTGTCAAGAGAGTTTCGCGAACAATTTAGGAAAATTCAACCCGGTGAAACGGAAAGTAGTAGGGGAATTTGGCTGACAAAAGTGCAACAAATACGTCCTACCATCACTAAAGAACTAAAAACAAATATTGACGACTTTATCAATCAATTACTTACCCCCATAGAGCCTAATTTCTCGATTAAAAGCACCCGCAACTGGCTAGATGCTTTACAACATGAATTGCATAACTATCAACGCAATATTCAGGAAGAAATCACCAATGTTGGCAGTATGAAACGCTTGGAAGATATAGATAAAAAATGGGGTGATGCTGAACAAATAATTGAAGAAATTGAGCAGAAAGCTGGGATTCCCTTACTCAACAATAAAAATAGTCAAGTACAATCTGAAGCTAAAAGGGTGCTACGAGAAGTCTATGACCTGATTAAGCATAACTTTGAGTTGGAAGTCTTTCAGGAAGCACTAAGAATTGTCAGTGAGTTGCAAAGACATGTTCAAGAAAGAGCAACTCAAGTAGCTGCTTTTAATGCAAGCGTAGAAAATTTGCAAAGCGCTTATGAGAAACAGGAGCGGGAATTGAGACAACTGAATTTTGATGAAATGAGCGGTGAAGCAATATTTGATAGTGAAGATATTGATTGCTGTTACCAAAATATGTTACCAGAAGATGATGTTCGTCAGCAGTTGGTGTTTGTCAGTTCAGCAATTACAGAACCAACGGGACGGGGACAATCTTTAGCAAGTTTTATAGACCGCGATCGCACGACTCCATACCAATTGCAAAAAGAAGTTGATCTCAAAGTTGACAGCATATTTACGAATCGCGGTATCAATATAGTTAATGTAATTAAGCGCTTCATGCAAAATTATTCACTTGCAGCGCGTTCAACTCGTTTCGCACAAATTATGCAAGAAGCTGAACCCCTCCTGCGCTTAAATTTGACTGACCCTTACTTCCACGATGACCTTGCTAAAAGTAGTAAATTAATCGGTTTTAAGGACACAGATGAGTTAGAAGTAAAACAGTTTAAAAATTTGCTAGAACAGGATTTGGGAATTTCCACAAGTGTCTTCAAAGCAACTCAAGCTGACGACGAAATTTTAATTGTGAATGAGTACGCTGGTTTTCCTCTAAGATTAATCGGCAATGTAGAAAAGATGAGAAACCCTTACATCCGGGAACAGAATTCTGCTACGTCTTTTCTACATAATGACTATCGCGCAACATTTCCTGATATCATCCCTCCTGATGCGAGAAGAATCGAGGAATTGGAGGATATTTTCTATCCTTGTCTAGCGTTTGGGTTATTAGAGGAAAACCAGGAAAACCAGAAATTAGAATTTCAATATTATGATGAATCTCGCTATAGCTATAATACTGCGTCTCTGAATCATGAGTGGAGTCAAGCTTTGGAAGAACTTGCTAACCGCAAGAATATAACTGAAGCTTTGCAGAAGCGTTTGGATGATGAAATTGTTCAAATAGAAACACAACCTGAACTTTGGGACAATGAATATTTTCCTAAACTGCGGCAGTTTGTCAATGAAGTTGATCAATTGCCAGAAGATAATCCTAATTTCCCCTACAAAGTTACAGTATTAGGAACTTATGCAAACAATGACCCGACAGTTAAAGAAGGAATTATTAATCGTTTCCGTAGAAAGCTAGAACAGCGATTTAAAACTCTACAACAGCAAAATCCATCAACAAATACATTCAATCATAAAGCTATTTCTGGGGAGATAGTTATTGTTGATTACCCTGTAGATGGCGATAATAGGACAAAACGACGTTTAGAAATCAAGCATTTAAAACAAGATTTGGATGATGGTATTCTCAGTCAAGAAGAGTACGATCGCTTGCGTCAAGAAATATTCAATAAATATCCAGTATAATCCAATACCGTTCAGTTAAGCCCGCAATCCTCGTAGAGACGTAGCATGCTACGTCTCTACAGATCTAAAATCACTACCAAAAATCCTTAACCCAAGCGTATTGCAGTATAATCTAGCTAGTTTTCATGCGTGTTATCGCAATTCAAAAAACACAATTTACTAGTTTTTAATAACCTCCCAAAATATTAAGAGTGTTTTCATGCCATTCATACCACCTTACTTAATTTTTTTCACTATTGTACTCGTAATTTTGCCATCTCTAGCTGCTTTTGTTTCACGCATGTCTCTCTATCAACATCTGGTTGAAGAAGCTGACAAAGTTAAAATGCTGATTGCTGGAAACAACAGTGTAACAGAACCTCAGACTGTAAGAAATCTCAAAAGCAGATTTAAACAAGCTAGTATTCAATTAGATAATGTTAATACGGCAGCTTTAATTGACCAAGTTTATAGTCAGGAAAAGATTCAACTGAAGTTTTTCCCTAAAAAAGTTGGTTGTGACCAAATCGATTATTTCTGCCGTATTCTACCTAATTTATTATTAGCGTTTGGCTTATTTGGTACTTTTTTTGGTATTACAATTAATTTGTCAGCACTCAGTCGAACAATCAATCAAACTGATGCTAGTAATGTAAGTAGTTTAGTGGCTAAACTACAGAAACCATTACAAGGTATGAGCATTGCCTTTTTTACTAGTTTAATAGGACTATTATTTAGTGTTTTATTGACGGTATTTAACTGGGTAAAAAATACTAGCCAAGCCAAATATCGACTTATTAGTTCTTTAGAAGATTACTTAGACAATATTTATCAACCAACAATAGATGGTCATACTCGTCTTGATAAAGCTGTTGACAGAATGGCTAATCTGCAAAATGAATTTTTAACTAATTTTGGTAAGAATGTTCGGGATGTCGTTGAGCAATCTTTAGGAAAAGTAGCCAGAGAAATTGCTGAAGAAAACAAAAAAGCCAATGCACTAGCAAAGCAAGTTTATGAAGGTTTTACAATATCTTCTGGAACTATATCTGCTGCTGCTACTAATTTTAAGATTGCTGGTGAAGAACTGAAGGCAAAATCTGAGATATTTAAACAAGCTGCTGAAACATTTGAAAAAAGCCAGTTTCCTCAGAGATTATCAGATGCTACAGCAGATTTGGCTAACACACAAAAAAGATTTTCTCAGTCTGCTGCAAGTTTAGCTGAAACAGTAATCTCTATTGCAACAGCAGTGAGTGAAGTTCAGCGTTTGGGAGAAGAAATAAGAAGTGTTAATCAAACTTCAGTGAAAGTATTAGAGTTGCATCAAACTAATCAAGATGCTCTTAGCGAGATTATTCCTCAACTTAAGCAAGGTGCTACCAATTTAGGAAGAGTCACTAAAAAGGTTGATAATTTAGAGGATAAAATTGCAAATAAAGCTGATAGTTTCAATGGGGTAGAAGTTACTCTGACAGATTTGGTAGGTATAGTCAGAAGCTATACGGAAGGGGTAAATTTGGGAATTGAATCTTTAAGCGATCGCTTTGTTTTAAAGTTATCTGAACAACTCGACACTAACAACCAACAATTTCACACTGTTGTCTCAAATTTAGAAGGTTATGCAAATCAGTTAAACGTCAAAGTTGACACATTAAAGTTAGATTTGATGGAGTTACTCAAAGACAACAATGTGAAAACAACTTCGGAATACAAAAAGGCAGGCGATCGCTTGCTTGGAGGTATTCAACAAGCAACCCAATATAATATCAATAATTATAAAAATTTAGAAACAAAAATTCAAGAATGTATTGAACAACTTAGCAACATTAAGCAAGAACTTTCTCAAATTAAAAAAGCACAGATAGATAAAATAACCTAAATTTTCAATTATGACTCGTCGCTCGCGGAATACTCATTACAATGAAGACCTGAATATTTGGTCTGCTTTCACAGACTTAATGTCCAATGCCTTCATGATACTTCTTTTCTTACTGTTAATAGCTAGCGCCAAGTATACAATATCGCAAATATCTAATAAAAATACACGCACACCACCAATTATTTTAATTAAAGATGAAGGTGCTTACCGTTTTGCTTCCGGCAGTGCTGAATTACCACAGCCAATGTACAACTATATTTGGACGAAAATAGTTCCAGAAATTGAACGCAAGACAAAGGAATATAACATAAATACGGTAGAAATTATCGGTCATACTGATGGTCAGGCTAATGGGAGTGCAATCAGTAATCTAGACCAGAATTTAGAAAACGTAGCTAATGGTAGTGTACCAATACAAAATCTGAAAGCTGGCTCTAATGCTGACTTAGGACTAATGCGATCGCTAGCATTAGTCAGAGTGCTGCGTTACATCCAGACCAAAGATCATAGGCTACAAGGACTGAAATTTCGCGCCTATTCTGCGGCACAGCTTATATTACCATCAGGCGAGTTTGCACAACCGTCGATTGCTCACCAGGAAGATTCCACACGACGACGCATTGAAATTCGCTTTACCCGCTTGGGTGAAGTTACAGAAGTAAAGTAGAAAGTGCGCGGTACTAGCCGATCGCTCTTCATTATTTTTTTGTATAAACAGGTGATGCAATTACAAGTTACTGAGGTACACTGACTAGCAAAGTAATGCAAAATATTACTGTGCTTCCCTTCGGTTTCGGCATCACCCACAATGGAACACTGGCAATTTCTATTACAGAAACAAGGCGATCGCTCTTGGCATACCTTGGAATCGCCAAACTTAGAAATACTCGAAGGTCGGTATCGAGTTTTGGCTCGCTCTAACCGTCCTAATATAGATGTAGAAGTGCGGGTAATTCACTCCTCCACTCAGGAAGTTCCAATCAAGCGACGAGTTCAAAAGCGATCGCGTCGCACTAATAATGAAGGCTTGATGGCAGTAATTCCCTTCACCCACCTAAAGCCAGGAATTTGGGAGTTACGATGCTCTGGCGATTTGATGTCTGATATGCTCGGTAAATCCTGGCAATGCAGCATCAAAATGCAAGTTTTGCCCGAATCGGCAGTTTTAGCGGATGTCACGAGATTGGACGACTCTGAGCATCATCTTTCACCCGATCGCTCAGATACTTTTTCTCATAGCAACAGCTTATCAACAGCCGCAGCCCAAAATCCTAGTACGATACATAATACTATCACTGTTAAGGCAGAGCCAGTAATTACTACACAAAGTAACACTGCAACTACTGAGCTTTCGCCAACTATAAAAGAAGAAGATGCACCCATTACCCCAGTGTGGGTTAAAGGTGAAACGGCAGAGCAAATTTTACAAAATTTATTAGAGTTAGCTTTACCTTTTTCTGAATCTCTGCTAAACGATGAACAGATAAAAGAAACTCCACAAGAGCAACCACCGCCACTACTACTGCTAACCTTAGAGGAGGAAACTTATGTTGCTCGTTGGGGAGAAACTTTCTGTGTCAATGGGCGCGTAGAATTAAAAGAAGCGACACCGAGTGACACATCAGACTTAGAAAGCGTCTGTGCGGCATTCGTGCGAATTGAACTGCGATCGCCCCAAGGATCGCAAATATTAACCCAAGTCAGACAACCTCTACCTGAAAAGATTTTACCATGTACTATCAGCAGCCAAATTGAAATTCCCTTGAAGTGCGAATCAAAGCTGATTTTAGCAGATATGAGTTTGTATGGCGCACTCGCTGGAATTGGTGAGGTAACACTGTTAGCTAGTCAGTCATTCACAATTACAGCAGATGTCACAGAATTACTGGCAATTACCACTGCTGGAAAAGATAGTACACCAGAACTAGATTACCAGCCAGCAACCTCTACTTCTAAAGAATTATTACCATCACCCCTTGATTTGGAACTGTTTAATCTGGTAAAAAGCGTAAAAACAGACCAGACTTTAGTTTTTCATAGATCGCCAAAAAAAGCTTTACCACCGCTAATTGATCCGCGAACGCTAAGGAAACCAGCAACAGCGCGATCGCCTAAATTACCAACGTTTTCTCACGGGCAGACTAAAATGATAGCTGCTGCTGTTGTTTTAGAAACCTCGTCAAAATCGGAGCGTTTAGAGAACGTAGATACTACAACCGAGCGTCAAGTACCAATAATTGAGGAACAAACAAGACTTTCTCTGAACCCAGACACCACTTTTCGATATTTGACACGGGTTAAAGCTTTACCTACTGACCTTGAAGAAGTTCAAAGCAACCCCGAAGATGCTTTGGATTATCAAACTCTTGAAGAATCCCAACAACTTGAGAATACCATAGCTGAGTTTAAAAATGTAACTAACTTAGTAGGTGATGAAGATGCACCATTATCAGTGGTTGAGGATGCGCGATCACAGGATAACTATGACCCCGAAGTAGTTGTCCCCCAAGCTTCTGAATTAATCACAGCAGATAACCCCTATTCATCCCCTTTAATTAGAAAGTGGATGCAGACTCAAGGCTATTCCTTGCCTGATATGCAGTCTCAGAACTACTATAGTTATACTCCGGCTAACCAGACTATTTCTGAACAACATCCGCTTTCTTTGGACGAACAAACTTTGACTGCTGATGTTAATTCGCCGTTACTATCTGATATGGAGACACAACAAAGCGATATTGCGGAAGAAGATACGGACACGCTAAGAGAGGAAAAAGTATCATCCGTTTCCTTATCACCGCAAGTACCACAATTACCACCTGCCCCTCATCTTCAAATACAGCCGACTTGGTTAGCACAAGAAATTGTCGTAGATGATACATTGAATGAATATGAAGCCGATGCTACGCAGAGCGGTTTGTTGAAGCAAAAGGACGAACCAGTAACAAATTTATCGGTTTCTCTAGCGATCGCAGCGGCTAATTGGAGTCCGTTGCCAATTCCGCAACTAAATGTACCATCCGGTGAACTTATCGCTGGCAAGTCTGTCAGGGTGCGGGTGCATATGCCTTACGTGCGTCCGCAAATGGCTGTAAAGTTATGGATTGAGGATTGTCAAACGCGCTGGTTATTAGACGGTCCGCATTTGCTCAAGAATTTGCTACCTAATTCTAAGGGAGATTTAGAGGTGATGACTCTATTGAATATTCCCTTTGGCTGTTTGGAAATTCGCTTAGAGGCGATCGCTATAGATATGGCAACTCAACAGGAGAGTCATAAAGTTACAATCACAAGGACTGTGATTCCTCCCGATTTGCCAAGTTTACAGCTAAATGACCTGCTGTCCATGTGATATTAGGGGGTTAAGAGAGAAAGATTTTTTCTTACATCCCTATACCCATATATAAAATCTCAATTTGTTAAAAATATGACTGATTTTCAAAAATGAGGCAGAATTTGCAGTAAGCTCCAGAATGAATTGCAGTGAGATTTAGCAGGAATCTTTATTATGTCAGTTTCTTTTTTGCCTTCTATCTTGGTTCCACTGACTGGTTTAGTTTTTTCAGCAGTGACATTTGCGTTGATGTTTATATACATTGAACGCGACGATATAGCTTAAGCTTAATAAATCTCTAATCCCCAAAAATCGATGACCAATTTTTCACGGTTTTTGGCAGATTTATCAGGCTCGTGAATATAAAAAACCGCCTATCTTTAAAAGATAGGCGGTTTTTTATGCTGATTTCTCAACAATTGTGTTTAAAATTCAGATTCACCAAAAAAGTATGAAGTATGAAGGATGAAATATTTTTTTATCCTTCATCCTTCAGATGACGGTATTCAGTTCCAGCCACAATTATATGGAAGAACCGATTCCAGCGTAAGCCCCGTAAAAGAAAATGCCTACAACAGTAATTACACCTAATCCTGCGATTGTAGCGACAACCCACAGGGGAATTCTTCCACTTTCAGACACAGGTTTTCTCCTCCCTTAATAAAAAAATCAACGCTTGTTAAATAAACAAGGATTAATACCAGTCGTCCTTTGTTAGTTAAAGAAGTAACTGGAAAATAGAATCCCCAGAACAAAAATCAGTAGTAGTCCAAGGAAAAGCGAAGTCCGGTTTAGTTCAACCGGCTGTTGATTAGGATTTGGTAATTTATCCATGAGTTCCTCCTAGCGTTGAATAAACTGCATTGAAGCGATCGCACCCAAAAAGAACAGGGTAGGTACCGCTAAGGTGTGAACTGCAATCCATCTAACCGTAAAAATCGGGTAATTAATTGGTTGATTAACGTTATTGCCGCTGGTCATGTCAAACTATTTTCCGGTAAATTGATCAATTTGTTGTTTAGCTTCAAAGCGATCTTTGACAATTGGCGGTGCTACCTGCTCCGCTCTTGGGTAATACTCGTTCGGGCGGGGTGTACCAAATACATCATAAGCCAGTCCGGTGCTGACAAATAACCAACCTGCAATAAATAATGCAGGAATGGTGATGCTGTGAATTACCCAGTAACGAACGCTGGTAATAATGTCCGCAAACGGACGTTCTCCAGTGGTACCTGACATGCCTGATTCCTATCTTAGTGAGATTGTTCTTGAGAATATTATCCTACAAAGTTTAGAAATAGTTACAACTTGCAACCGACTTCTCATAAATTGCAACATAAATACCCAAGGAGTGAGGTTAAGACTAAGCCGCTTCTGATTTAGAAGTTGCTGCAACGCTTGGTTGATATTTTAGTAAAATACCGCGATCGCCAATAATAAATCCCTGTTCTGGGGAAAAGAACACAATCTTATACAAATTCGCGGGAACTGCTTCCACATCACGGTCTTTTTCCCAAGTTTTGCCACTGTCACCACTCCGCAGCAAGTTACCGCTACCACCACCTAGCCAAATTTCTTCGGGTGTGCGATATGCCATATCCAGTAAGCCCCAACTTGTAGACACTTCTGGATATTGAGCTTTCAGCCACTCTTCAGGTTTTTCTGGGTCATTAAATTGCACTTGACCCCCTCGTGCTAGCATCCATAATTGCCCCTTGTCGGTAAACCCCATATTTTCAACTCGTCTAGAGCTATTGCGGTTATGGGGCATCCAAGTAGTTTGTCCCGGTTCCCAAGTTGAGTAAAAGTTACCTTTGGCGGAAACCCCGACATATTTACCATCAGGCGATCGTTTGATGTTACGCAGCACACCGACAGCTTGTTCTACCTGTGCCTTCCAGTTTTTACCGCCGTCTGTAGTCTTATATATTGCTCCCACATCCGTAGCCATCTCGGCTGAGTTTTTTCCCAATGCCAAAATGCTAATTGGACCACCGGGTAGTTTTTCGCTTACGGGAATGCGCGACCAAGAAGCACCTTCATCAGTGGTATGCAATAGTAAACCTGGCTCTCCAACTATCCACCCTTCTTTACCAGAAAAACTGACTGAGTTAAACCGATACTTCGGATCGTCCAGTTGCAGTGTTAAAGGTTTCCAAGTTTCACCACCGTCTTTTGTTTCTAACAAAGTGGCTTTGCTACCCACTAAATAGCCATGCTGAAGGTTATCAGTAAAGCCAATATCCAGCAGTTTCGCCTGTGTTGGCACAGTAATGATTTGCCAAGGGTTGTAGCTGGTAGAGGCAACTTTGCTACAACCTATACACATGACGACGACTACCAACAAGGCAACTATTCTTTGCCAACTTCTCACAATTGAATGCATGTGTATTTTTTAGTTTCTTGTAAATTTGTCTAGGGGTTTTTTCAAAGGTTTACCAAAAAACTGGGTATAAAGCCCCGCACTTTAAGTGAGGTTTTATTCTTTACCGCAATTTAAGTAATCGGTTTTTACGTAGTTAAGTTAAACACCCAACCTACTGTAAACCGTAGAGACTTAAAAAAAACAAAAAGGCAAGAGCCAAGGAGCCGAAAATCAGGATATTCTTTTGGTTCGGTGTCAATTGGTTGACACCCAATCCATAACGGAGATTTTCCTTAAAGCCGGATGCTGTGCCTTGAGGACCAACGTTGGCGAAAACGCTCTTTTTCGCAGCACAAACTGGGCAGCGCCAAGTTATAGGCAGTTCTGCAAAAGGCGTTCCTGGGGGAATATCATGGCTGTCATCTCCCTTTTCGGGTTGATAGATGTAACCGCAAGCACGACACTCATAGCGGTCTAACTCTTGAGTCTCAACAGCTTGTTCACTCATGGCAGCTGAGGGCAAATATTAAATATACGTTAAAAATTATGACATAACTGTTAGACTTTTCTATCACAATCAAAAAGGAATCAAATACCTCAAGCCTGTCTGTTTCCCAGCATTCAGCATTTATCAAAAAGATATAATAATGTAAAAGAAGGTAACAGAGTTATTTAGACCAATAGCGGTAGGTAGATATTTATTGTGTTTGTCCTCAGCGGTTACGAGTACCTTCTAGGCTTCTTGTTAGTCTGTAGCCTAGTGCCTGCCCTGGCGCTTTCAGCGTCGAAGCTCCTCAGCCCCAGTGGTCGCAACCCGGAACGGCGCACCACCTATGAATCTGGCATGGAACCCATCGGTGGAGCTTGGATTCAGTTCAATATTCGCTACTACATGTTTGCGCTGGTTTTCGTCGTCTTTGATGTGGAAACTGTGTTTCTATATCCTTGGGCGGTTGCTTTCCACCGTTTGGGGCTATTGGCATTTATTGAAGCACTGATTTTTATTGCGATTCTTGTAGTTGCCTTAGTTTATGCATGGCGTAAAGGAGCTTTGGAATGGTCTTGAATATTAATTCAACTACCGAAGATAAAGAGAGAATCATCAACCCGATTGAGCGGACTACAGTTACTCAAGACCTTTCAGAAAACGTAATTCTCACTACGGTTGATGATTTATACAACTGGGCGCGGCTTTCGAGTTTGTGGCCCTTGTTGTTTGGTACCGCTTGCTGCTTTATTGAGTTTGCAGCTTTGATTGGTTCCCGGTTTGATTTTGACCGTTTCGGACTAATTCCCCGTTCTAGCCCCCGGCAAGCTGATTTAATTATTACGGCAGGGACGATCACGATGAAGATGGCACCTCAGTTGGTGCGTCTTTATGAACAAATGCCCGAACCCAAGTATGTAATCGCTATGGGAGCTTGTACGATTACTGGTGGGATGTTTAGCGTGGATTCTCCCACAGCAGTGCGCGGAGTTGATAAACTGATTCCCGTTGACGTTTATTTACCCGGTTGTCCACCGCGTCCAGAAGCAATTATTGACGCGATCATCAAGTTGCGGAAGAAGATAGCTAATGATTCGATGCAAGAGCGGAATTTGATTAAGCAAACTCACCGTTATTACAGCACCACTCACAATATGAAGCAAGTCGATCAAATTCTGACTGGCAAATATATGCAGTCAGAAACTCGCTTCACACCGCCCAAGGAATTGACCGAAGCTATAGGTATGCCGGTACCACCTGCGCTGCTAACACAGGGTCAAAAGGAGGAAGCTAGCCGTGGCTGATGAAGAATCTAAACCAGTACCAGTAGAAAAAGAGTCATTGGTAGAAGCGGGTAAAGTTTCCCAATGGTTAACAGAGAATGGTTTTGACCATGAATTTTTGGCACCCGACCATAACGGGGTAGAAATTATTAAGGTTGAGCCAAATTTCTTGTTGCCAATTTCTACTGCGCTATATGCTTACGGGTTTAATTATCTTCAGTGTCAATGTGGTATTGATATTGGAGCTGGACAGGAATTGGTAAGTATGTATCACTTGATTAAAGTCGGTGATAATAGCGATCGCCCTGAAGAAGTGCGAGTGAAAGTCTTCCTCCCACGAGAAAATCCCAGAGTGCCTTCAGTCTACTGGATTTGGAAGACCGCAGACTGGCAAGAGCGCGAATCTTACGATTTATTCGGCATTGTCTATGAAGGACACCCCAATCTCAAACGCTTGTTGATGCCAGAAGATTGGGTAGGTTTTCCCTTGCGTAAAGATTACATCTCACCTGATTTCTACGAGATGCAAGACGCCTACTAGAGTGAATAACACCTCACACTCTTACCCCCCTCTTTACTTATTTGCAAAGAGGGGGGTGATTTTTTGTTTCGCAGCAGGCAAGAAGAGTTTGTATAGCCTCAGGCTTATAGCCTGCATGTGTATTTTTTAAATAATGAATGACTATCGATATATCATTTTTTACAAACCATACGGCGTTCTCAGCCAGTTTACAAAAGATAGCCCGAACCATAGCACCCTAAAAGATTACATTCAAGTGTCAGATGTGTATCCTGTCGGACGTTTAGACTGGGACAGTGAAGGGTTATTATTATTGACAAATAACGGACAATTGCAACATCGCCTTTCTCATCCTCAATTTGGACATGAAAGGACTTATTTAGTACAGGTAGAGCGAATTCCGGATGCAGAGGCTTTGCAGAAGTTGCAAACAGGGGTACAAATTCAAGATTACCGGACTCGACCGACAAAAGTACGACTTTTAGCAGAAGAACCGTTGTTAAGCTTACGCGATCCACCCATACGATTTAGAAAAAATGTCCCCACAGCGTGGCTAGAAATGACTTTGACAGAGGGGAAAAATCGCCAGGTGAGAAGGATGACAGCTGCTGTGGGGTTTCCTACCTTGCGACTGGTGAGGATAGCGATCGCCCACTTAAAATTAGATCATCTACAACCAGGACAATGGCGCGAACTTACCCTAGAAGAAGTCAAATTGTTGCATAATTTGACGAAATCACACAAAAAAAGCATCTATTCCTAACCCTTAAGCATTGACCCTAAGGGGGAAGACTCCCTACATACGGGGGCAGGGAGACAAGGGGACAAGGAGGACAAGGAGAAATTTGCTTCCCCATCTCCCCCACACCACGCTTCCCCCAAACAATCAAGATATGTGTTTAAATATGGGCGTTAGCTAACTTTTAATGGCAGGTTATTCTGAAGGATAGGGTTGCCTGTATTTCACATGTTTATAAAATATGCGTAACAATTATACTGTCAGAAAAATTCACTGTTGACACCACAATATTTTGTGCGTCTACTATAAGCAGCCGACATTTGTGGCAATGCATGGATTGTAGTAGTCAGAAGCACAAGGATAAGGGAATTAAGGAACTTCCAAAATGCTGATTTGCCCCCAGTGTAAATTTGAAAACTCTAACACCAACAAGTTCTGTCAAAACTGTGGCACGTCCTTGACGCAAAAGGTGTGTCCAAAATGCAGTAGCGCTGTGGCTGTAAATGCAGAACGATGTCACAACTGCGGTGCGGAATGCGGCACAGTTTGGTGGGCAATTATTGCCAAGGAAGAGACTTTTGTCAAGGAAGTTAAGGAAAGTGAAGCAGAAGATCCCCAGATAACAAGGTCAGATGATTCTCCGCTTGTCTCACTTTCAGAGGAGGCGATCGCCTTTTCTGAACTCACTGTTGGCTCTTATTTAGACTCCCAAGAGCGCTATAGATTGTTAGATCCCCTACCAGCACTGTCAGAAGTTGCCGCTAATACTGAGGTGTGCGTGAGAGTTTTAGACTGCCAACCATATCAAGTATCGCCCCTAGTAGCAATACTAGGAAATCAGCAAAACAGTCTGATTTTGCCATCAGCCGAAGCAGCCAAAATTCCTAGCCTCGCTAAAGCTTATATTGCTTTGCAACCAGTGTCTCACCCAGAAATACCATCGATTCACGATGCATGGCAGGAAAACCAGATGCAGGTGGTACTCATTGAGAATCGCTCTAATTGGCAGCATTTAGTCGAATTATGGCAGGAGGATCGGACAACTTCGTTACAAATTTTACATTGGTTTTATCAGATGACCCAACTCTGGGCGCTATTAGAACCATTGGATTGTCGTCAAAGTCTATTGCAGTTGTCGAATTTGCGATTGGATGAAGACCAAACCCTGGCACTGCAACAATTATACGTAGAAAAACATATAAATAATTCTGCTCAGTTGCCAGAAGATGCCGAAGCGCAACCTTTGACTATTATTGCTTTGGGACGGATTTGGCAGGCGTTATTTAGACAGTCCCAACGCACTCAATCTGGCTCTGTGATACAGTTGTTGGGCGAGCTTGAGTTAGGTAAGATTTCGACGATAGCTCAATTGCGATCGCGTTTGGAGGCGATCGCAATTGAGCTACAACCACCTACAACCGCAACTGACCCAACACTAAAAGAACATACTCCATCGCCGACTATCCTACAATTAGGCGACACAGAAAATACCGCCCCTAGAGGCGATGAGATGCCAACAGTGGTGCTGCCGATGCAGTTAATCACCCTAGAAGATGCAGGACGCACGGATGTGGGGCGTCAACGCCAACACAATGAAGACTTTTTTGGTGTTGAAACTAAAATTAACAAATTAGATCTGCCCAAAAACCGAGCTTTGCAAGCGCGTGGTTTATATATTCTCTGCGATGGAATGGGGGGACACGCTGGTGGTGAAGTCGCTAGTGAGTTGGCAGTTACCACTTTGCGGGAATACTTCCAAAAACATTGGCTTTCTAACCAACTGCCAAGTGAAAACAGCATCGCTGAAGCAGTAATTTTAGCTAATCAGGCAATTTACGATGTCAATCAACAAGATGCCCGTTCTGGCGTCGGTCGCATGGGCACTACCTTGGTAATGCTTTTAATCCAAGATACTCACGCAGCAGTTGCTCATGTGGGGGATAGTCGTTTATACAAGTTGACTCGCAAGGACAAACTCAAACAAATAACGGTAGATCACGAAGTCGGTCAACAAGAAATTGCTCGTGGAGTAGAACCAAGTTTAGCTTACGCTCGCCCAGATGCTTATCAACTTACTCAAGCCCTTGGTCCACGGGACGAAAACTTAATCCATCCCGATGTGCAGTTTTTCGAGATCAACGAAGATACACTCTTCATCCTGGTTTCGGACGGTTTATCAGATAATGATTTACTAGAAACTCATTTTTCTACTCACCTACTTCCCCTGCTGAGTTATGGTGCTAACTTAGAACGCGGAGTCCGAGAGTTAATTGATTTAGGGAATCAACACAATGGTCATGACAACATTACTGCTGTACTCATCCGAGCAAAAGTGCGTCCCAACGTCGAAAGTCAAAAAAACGGTTAGTGGTTGGTGGTTAATGGTTAGTGGTTAGTAGTTATGAGTTTTTTATCAACCAACCATCAACTACCAACCATCAACTACCAACCATCAACTAACAACCATCAACTAACAACCAACAACTACCAACCAACATTACCTTATATTGTGGTTACTCTGACCCTCTTAGAAGCGCAAGAAAAAACGCCGCTCAAGCAGTGGTGCTTTGAAGACTACTCCGTAATTCGGATTGGTCGAGCGGCAGATAATCACGTTGTTTTAACTGATAATTTAGTTTCTCGGTATCATCTAGAACTTAAGCAAATCAATTCTGGCAGCAAGAATAATTCTTGGCAGATAATTAGCCAAGGCACAAATGGCACTTTCGTTAATAATGTCTTGGTGACACAGAGTTTGCTGCCTGATAATTCACTGTTCCAATTGGCACAGGGCGGACCGCTACTCAAATTTGAAATTCAGCCAATAAAATCACCCGCTCCTAAATTGGCGGGTAAGGAAGTTGGCGGGGAAATTGAAGCAACTGTTAAGAGTTTTCCAGAAGTGGTGTCAGCAAAAACTCCTGCAACTTCACGCTCAACTTGCACCCACGAAGGTAATTCTCCTAACAATCTATTTTGCATCCACTGCGGTCAACCGCTGACAGTGCAAAAGATAATTCGCTACTATCAGGTGTTGCGAACGCTCGGACAGGGAGGTATGGGGACTACCTATCTAGCTTGGGATGCAGCGGGTTGGATTGCTGGATACCCGCTATTGCTGGTGTTGAAGCAAATGAATGCTGATATGGCGAAAATTGCCAAGGCTCAAGAATTATTTGAACGAGAGGCATATACTCTAAAATCCCTGAGTAATCCAGGAATTCCTAAGTATTACGATTTTTTTGTCGATAGCGGCAAAAAATATTTGGCAATGGAATTAGTCCACGGTCAGGATTTAGAAAAATTAGTTTACACGACAGGACCTGTCACACCCAATCGTGCGATCGCCTGGATGATCCAAACCTGTGACATATTAGATTATCTCCACAGGCAAGATCCACCACTCATTCACCGCGATATTAAACCCGCTAACCTGATGGTGCGAAGTTCTAATAATCAGATAGTGGTGCTGGATTTTGGCGCTGTCAAAGAAATTGGCACCGCACCGGGTACTCGCATTGGTGCAGAAGGTTACTGCGCTCCCGAACAAGAGCGAGGACAACCTTTGACACAATCCGATTTGTACGCAATTGGACCTACACTAATTTTTTTGCTAACAGGCGAAAATCCTTTTAAGTTTTACCGTCAGCGGGGTCGAAATTTCCGATTTGATTTGGCAAGCATTCCCACTTTTACTCCGAAATTAAAAGAGGTTGTTGAACGCGTTACAGAACCACTGCCACGCGATCGCTATCAAACAGCGAAGGAACTCGCTGCTGCATTAGCTACTTGCCAATAGGGGGAAGGGAGGAGTGGAGG